>CAYWNR010000200.1:0-6754 GCA_964459705.1 uncultured Gemmatimonadaceae bacterium
GGACCGGTCTCTGCACGACCTGGCGCACACGAGGCTGCGGATGCCGGGTGACCCGTCCTTGCACCGGGAGAGTTGGGGACCGCACCCGTCGGGGCCGTTGCGGCGACCATCGGCGGCGATTCGGACAGAGGCATGGCGCCGAACGCGTTTCAAGATGCTTGGCACCGTGCTGGCCATCCTCATCCTGGTGTTCGTCGTCACGAAGATCCCGCACGGATCACCGCGGCCGGTTGTCGTGCCCGCGGAGCTTGTGGGGCGCTGGATTCCGACCGATCCGCGGTACGCCGGACGGACACTCCAATTCGCCGGAACGTCCGTCGGCTTCCGGGTCGGGCGAGGGGACTCCGCGATGTGGTACCCCGTGGTGGGTGTCGAGCGACCGCCAGGTGGGCCCAGCGACCGCTTTCAGATTCGTTATGCCATCGAGGGTGGGGAGGACGCGCTCGTGTTGTATCAACTGGCGGGCGACGTCCTCGAACTCCGGAATCCTGCCGGGGTTATTTGGCGGCGGTCCAAACAGTGAACGATTCTGCATGTGTGGGTATGTGTTCACGCGTACACCGGGGCGGGGAAACAGCTCAGGTGCGGGTCGTTCCGTATGGTGTCGTACGGGCGACGCTCAGAGGATCTCTAGGGGAGCGAGCACCATGCAGGTTCGAATGCTGCCCCGGGCATGGGATTGCTGATTGCTGATCGGCGATTGCAGATTTGGAATTGGTGTGTGAGCCGTCGCAATCAGCGTTTCTACCCAGCACGGCGGGTGCCAGGATTGGCCTGTCGTATTGAGTCCTCGGACCCCAGGAGCCATGGCCGACGATCCCAAGAGCGGTGACGAGCGCCCTCCAGAGGAGCACGAGTTCTACGACCGGCGCTCGGGCGAGGACCGGCGCGGCGGAGGTGAGCGCCGCGGTACGGGCCGCCGCTACCGCCGTCAGGACGTCGACGACGACCGCCGGAGTGGCAAGGAGCGGCGGGGACCCCCAAGGCGCAAGATCCTGGACCGCCGGCGCCATGTCGACCCCCGATACAAGAAGCACCGTAGCTCGGGCGCCCACCCGGTCTATTCCGTGGAAGACAACGCGCGCGTCCAGCAGATGCTCTCGCGGGTGGGATTCGGTGTGACGTGTCCGATCTGCGAGGGTCCGTTCACGCTCGGACCCGTCGACGTCCGTGGCACGGGCACGGTGCGGCAGGCGACGTGCGCGCACTGCGGCCGCGGCACGGTCGTGACCGACTGCATCCTCCTGCGCGTGATGGTCGTGACGCGCATCGCCGCCGTGCGCCGGATGCTGGCAGGCATCCTCTCGGCTGCGGGGCACGAGGTGCTGGAGCCTGCCCACGCCGAGGCGGCGCTCGAGGTGCATCGGGAGAACCCCGCGGACGTGGTGATCATGGACCCGTTCTCCCTGACGGAGATGGACGGCCAGGAACTCATCCGGGTGCTCCGCCACGACTACCCGGACCTGCGGATTGTGGTGCTGGCCCCAAAGCCGTCCTATCGGTCGGCCGACCCCTCGGCTACCGCGCGGCAATTGGGCGCGTCGCTCATCGTCCGTACGCCGTTTTCTCGAGAGGACATCCTCCGCGCGCTGAAGGAGCCGCGGACGTAGGACTCCAGCCCGGCCGGACCGCTATGCCCGTCGCAACCCGTCGAGAATGAAGTCGGTCACCGGCTCCGCGCGCGCCGCCATGCGCGTGTTCTTCTTCGAGAGCACCCAGTCGGTGGCCATCTCGTCCAGGATGCCGAAGACGACCTTGGCGGTGAACAGGGAATTGAGGGTGGCCCGGAAGATCCCCTCACGCTTTCCCTGGTCCACGATGCGCGCGATGAGGCCGAGGTACTCCTGGATGCGGCTCCGCGACAACAGCTCCAGCACGTGGAGCGTGTGCCGGAACTCCACCTGGAAGATCACCGCCAGGTCTCGATCCTCTCCCAACAGCGTGAGGTGCAGCGTGATGAAGCGACGCAGCTTCTCCTCCGCACCCGCGGTGTCCTCGACGATGTGGCGCGCCTCGTCGATGAATCGTCCCATCGCGCGCTCGAAGACGTTGATGAGGATGTCTTCCTTGTTCTTGAAGTAGAGGTAGATGGTCCCGTCGGCAACGCCGGCGCGGCCTGCAATCATCGCCACCCTGGTGCCGTAATACCCGCGGCGCGCGATTTCCAGCACCGCCGCATCCAGAATCCGCTGTCGCTTGACCGCTTTGTCCTTCAGACTCACGGGACCTCCCGAGGGGCGATCCTGGTGAATGACCGCTCAGTTCGACCGGTACCTGCCGCGAGCCGCACGACCGGCATGATCTCCGCCGCGAAATATTGCACGGCGCGACTAATGGGGCCACATCGGGGACCCGAGGGATGCCTCCGATTGACAGCACGATCCCATGTATTAGGATACTGAACAGGCATTCAGTTTTTCAACCGTGGGGGTCTCCATGAAGCGGCAGGTCCGCAAGGTGGCCGTCCTCGGATCCGGTGTCATGGGCAGCGCCATCGCGGCGCATTTCGCGAACGCCGGCATCCCATCGCTGGTCCTGGACATCGTTCCCCACGACCTCACCGACGGCGAGCGAGCCGCCGGACGCACGCTCGAGGACAAGGCAGTCCGTGATCGCATCGCGGCGGACTCGGTAAACGCCCTCCTCAAGGCGAAGCCCGCGCCCCTGTTCACGCCGGCGCGCTTAGGGCTCATCGAGGTCGGGAACTTCGAAGACGATCTGGCGCGCCTCAAAGAGGCGGACTGGGTCGTGGAAGTGGTCAAGGAAGACCTGAACATCAAGAAGAAGGTGCTCGCCAAGGTCGCGCCGCACATCGCTCCGGACGCGGTCCTCTCCAGCAACACGTCGGGTCTCTCGTTGGCGGCCATGGCGGCGGTCCTCCCCGACGCGCTGAAGCCGCGGTTCCTGGGGACGCACTTCTTCAATCCGCCGCGGTACATGAAGCTGCTCGAGGTGATCCCGGCGGCCGATACGGCGCCGGACGTGGTGGCGTTCGTTCACGAGTTTTCCCGCACGCGGTTGGGGAAGGGCATCGTGCCCGCCAAGGACACGCCCAACTTCATCGCCAATCGCGTCGGGGTGCACGCCGTGATGGTGACGCTCAAGGTGATGCTCGACATGGGGCTCACCGTCGAGGAAGTGGATGCGCTCACCGGACCGGCCATGGGCCGGCCAAAGACGGCCACGTTCCGGCTCGCGGACCTGGTGGGACTGGACACGTTCCTGCACGTCGCCGCCAACGTGTACGACAACGCGCCGGACGACGAGAGCCGCGACATGTTCGTCGCGCCGCCGTTCCTCCAGAAGATGGTCGAAAAGGGCCTGCTGGGGCGGAAGAGCGGCGCCGGCTTCTACAAGAAAGTCAAAGGCCCCGACGGCAGCAGCGTCCTGACGCTGGACCTGGAGACGCTCGACTACCGCGATGGGAAGAAGGCCTCGTTCCCGGAGTTGGACCTCAAGACGATCGAGGATCCAACCGAGCGCCTGGCGAAGCTGGTCTTCGGCAAGGGACGCGCGGCGGAGGCGGCGTGGAAGATGCTCGCGGCATCGCTGTCCTACGCCGCCATGCGGATCGGCGAGATCTGTGACGACATCTCGGCCGTGGATCGGGCGGTGCGCTGGGGCTTCAACTGGAACCAGGGGCCGTTCGAGATCTGGGATGCCCTGGGCTTCCGCAAGGTGACGGAGCGCTTGCAGGCGGAGAAGTACCAGTTGCCGGAATGGGTGACGGCGCTGTACTGCACGGGCGCCGAGTCGCTGTACCATCGCGAGGATGACGGTCTCCAGGCGCCGACCGCCACGGTTGGCGTCCTGGCAACGGTGCCGGTGGATCCGCGGGTGCACGACCTCGAGGTCCTCCACCGGACCCACGAGATCCGCCACAACCCCGGCGCCAGCCTGCTGGATTTGGGCGATGGGGTGTTCTGCCTCGAGTTCCACTCGAAGATGAACGTGATCGGGCAGGACACCATTTCCATGATCATGACGGCCTGCAAGGAGGCCGAGACGCAGGGGCAGGCGCTGGTGGTGGCGAACCACGGTGAGAACTTCAGTGCCGGCGCCAACCTGATGTTGCTCTTGATGGAAGCGCAGGAAGGGAACTGGGACGAGATCGACGCCATCGTCCGCCAGTTCCAAACCGCCACGAGCCGGCTCGCGCAGTGTGGCGTTCCGGTGGTGACCGTGCCGCATGGCTTGACGCTGGGTGGTGGCTGCGAGGTCACCATGGCGGGGCACGCCGTCCGCGCCGCGGCCGAGACGTACATCGGCCTGGTGGAAGTGGGCGCCGGCGTCATACCGGCGGGCGGAGGCTGCATGCGCCTCTATAAGCGCAACGTGGCCACGCAGTCGGATGGGTCCGACGTGTATCCGGCGCTCAAGAAGACCTTCGAGACGATCGGGATGGCCAAGGTCGCCACCTCGGCCGACGAGGCCCGCGACGTGGGGTTCCTGCGGCCGCAGGACACGTGGTCCATGAACGGCGACCATCGGATTGCCGATGCGAAGGACGTCGCCCTTGGCATGGCGCGCGCCGGATTCGAGCCGGCCCGCCCGCAGGAGAGTATCCCCGTGATGGGGAACGCGGGCGTGGCGCTGATCGAGTCGGTGCTCTTCAACATGGAGGAGGGCCACTACATCTCGGCACACGATCGCAAGATCGGCGGGGAGCTGGCGCGAATCCTGAGCGGCGGCAACGTGCCCGGGCCGACCACTGTGTCCGAGCAGCACCTGCTCGACTTGGAGCGCGAGACCTTCCTCAAACTCTGTGGGGAGCGGAAAAGCCTCGAGCGGATGCAGGCCATCCTCAAAACCGGCAAACCGCTCCGCAACTGACGGAAGGAAGGAGACAGCCATGAGAGACGTGGTAGTGGCCCTGGCGCTCCGGACCCCGGGTGGTCGGGCGAAGAAGGGGACCTTCCGCCAGACGCGTCCCGACGACTTGGGAGCGGCGGTGATCCGCGCGCTCCTCGAGCGCGCATCGAATCTGGATCCCGCTCGGATCGGCGATGTGGTCTTCGGGTGCGCCATGCCCGAAGGCGAGCAGGGGCTCAACGTGGGCAGGAACTTGGTGCTCCTGGCCGGATTGCCGAACACGGTACCCGGCATGACGGTGAACCGGTTCTGCTCATCCGGTCTCGAGAGCATCAACATCGCGGCGGCCGAGATCGCCTTAGGGCAGGTTGACGTCGCCATCGCCGGCGGAGTGGAGTCCATGACGCTGGTGCCGATGGGCGGCGTTCGGTATCTGCCCAATCCCACGATGGTGGCCGAGCAACCGGGGACGTACCTCGGCATGGGCCTCACCGCCGAGCGGTTGGCGGAGCGCGACAAGATCGGTCGCGAGGCGCAGGACGCCTTCGCGTATCGTAGCCACATGAAGGCCGTGGCGGCCCAGACCGGCGGCAAGTTCGACGCCGAGCTGGTGCCGGTGAAGACGGCGGTGAGTGAGCCTGGGCCCAACGGCAAGCCTGCGGTGAAGGAGATCGTGCTCGACCGGGACGAGGGTCCGCGTGCCGACACGACGCTGGAGGCGCTGGCCAAGCTGAAGCCCGCGTTCATGGACAAGGGAACGGTCACGGCGGGCAACTCGAGTCAGATGACCGATGGCGCGGCGGCCGTGTTGCTGACCACGCCCGAGATCGCCGCCGAGCTGAAGTTGGAGCCGTTGGCGCGCTGGGTGAGCTATGCCGTGGCCGGTGTGCCACCCGAGATCATGGGCATCGGGCCGGTGGAAGCCGTGCCGAAGGCGCTGAAGCGCGCGGGGCTCAAGCTGGCCGACATGAACGTCATCGAGTTGAACGAGGCCTTTGCCGCCCAGAGCCTCGCGGTTCTCAAGGGCCTGCAGTTGGCCTTCGAAGACCCGCGTATCAACAGCAACGGGGGGGCCATTGCGCTCGGCCACCCGCTGGGATGCACGGGTGCGAAACTCACCGCCACCGCGCTGCACGAGCTCAAGCGTCGCAAGGGGCGGTATGCGATGGTCACGATGTGTATCGGCACTGGGATGGGAGCGGCGGGGATCTTTGAGGCCGCGTAGCTGCTCGGCGGCAGTCGCGTGGTGGGTCCCACCCTCCCCGGCCGGTCGCGCAAACCGACCGCGGGTATAAACAGCTAACCCACACAGACGCGTAAACCCGGACCCCCCCCGCGACATGGACACGGCACTTGGCCACGGCCTTGATTTGAGAGGAAACTCCAATGCTCACGGAAGCGACGTATCTCACCGGCGGCCAGTTCCTCTTGCAGGACGCCGCGCCAGCCGATGTGTTCACCCCGGAAGACTTCAGCGAAGAACAGCGGATGATCGGTGACACGACCCGCGAGTTCATCGAGCGCAGCGTGGTGCCGCACCGGGAGGAGTTGGAGTTCCAGAAGAAGGTGGAGCTGGGAAGACCCCTCCTCCGTGAAGCGGGGGAAGCGGGCCTGCTGTCGGTGGACGTGCCCGAGGCATACGGCGGCATGGGAGCGGACAAGGCCACGATCATGCTGGTGAGCGAGATCATGGCCTGGGCGGGGAGCTTCGTGGCGTGGCACGGCGCCAACTCCGGCATCGGCACGCTTCCCATCGTGTACTTCGGGACCGAGGATCAGAAGGAGCGCTACCTCCCGAAGTTGGCGACCGGTGAACTGGTCAGCGCCTACGCGCTCACCGAGCCGGGCGCGGGCTCCGATGCGCTTTCCGCGCGGACCACGGCCCTTCTCACCGACGACAAGCAGCACTATCAGCTCACCGGGACCAAGCAATACATCACCA
>CAYWNR010000201.1:0-6745 GCA_964459705.1 uncultured Gemmatimonadaceae bacterium
AAATGCTCGCCCAGGTGCGATTCGAACCGGCTCTCCCAATACGAGTGCCCGATGGCGATGGTCGACGACGCCACGACCAATTGGCGCGGCACGAAGAAATTGTGGGCGACCGCGTCCGCCGCGAGATGCGAGAGGTAGCCCCAGCCAAACGCGCGGAGCGCGTCGGTGTCGGCCCGGTCGAGGATCTCCGTTCCCACGTGCCAGGCGTGACAATGCCGCCCCACCGGCGCGTACTTCTTGGCGATGGACGTGTCCGCCGCGATGCTGCCGTAGAGAAAATCGTAGGGATACGCGCGGAGCAGCGCCGCCACGCTCGCCGACAGGAGCGGGAGATTCGCGAGGACCGTTTCGCCCAGGTAGATGTGGGTCCCCGGCGTCCACGCCACGGCGGGTGGCGCCCACACCACGAGCAGCACGACGGCCATCCCAACGGCGACCGCGAGGTCGCGTCGCGTCACGGACGCGCCTTCACCGACGGCGACCGAATACTCGACGCACTCCGCGCAGCAGTCCGGTGCCCCTGCGTGTGGTCCTGAGCAGGGCCGCCACGTCGAGGACGGTGTCTTCGAGCTCGTCGTGCAGGACATCCAGCAACGTGTCGAACTCGACAAACCGATCTTCCAACGACGCAGTCGTGCGCTCGACGCGCTTGCGGACCTGATGCGAGGTCGCGCTGAGACCGCGGACCTCGTCGCCCACGGTCTGCATCACGCGGCTCGCCTCGTCGGCGGTTCGGCGCACCGACTCGATCGCCGGGTTCGCGTCCCGCTCGAAGGTCTCCAGCACATGCGTGAGCCGCGCCGCCAACGCCGCCATCTGCCGGAATGCCCCGAGCGTCCCCAGCAGCACGCCGAGCACCGCCAGGGCCATGACCGCCGTCGATAATGCGATGACCACGATCGGCCATCCTGACACAGAGCCTCCTCTTGTCGAACTGAAAGGTCCCCCAGTCGGTGCGGGGTGTCAACGCCGGCACGCGCTTGACGCTCGGCGCGACGGCCCCGTATGGTTCCGCTTCATGGCTCAGCATTTCCTCGTCGAGGGTGGCCACGCGTTGCGTGGCTCGGTCCGGCCCGCCGGCAACAAGAACGCGGCATTGCCCATGATTGCCGCCACGCTGTTGGGGGACGGACCCTCGGAGGTGGTCAACGTCCCGCGGATCCGGGACGTCGAGCTGCAACTCGCGCTGGCCGAAGATCTCGGAGCCGTGGTCGCGTGGACGGGCCCCAACAGCGTGCGGATCGACCCCGCGGGCCTCAGCGACCGACCGCTCGACGCGGAGCTGTGCAGCCGGTTGCGGGCCTCCATTCTCCTCGCCGGTCCATTGCTCGCCAGGTTCGGGCGCGTCACGCTCCCGCCCCCCGGCGGAGACGTCATCGGCCGGCGCCGTCTGGACACGCATTTCCTGGCGTTCGAGCGCCTCGGTGCCGAGGTGGATCTCGGGGAGGCCTACCACGTCACCGCCCGCGCCCTCCGCGGCGCCGATGTCTTTCTCGACGAGCCCAGCGTGACGGCGACCGAGAACGCCCTCATGGCGGCGGTGCGAGCGACCGGGCGCACCGTCCTCCGCAACGCGGCGAGCGAGCCGCACGTGCAGGACCTGGCGCGCGCCCTGATCCTCATGGGGGCCCGCATCGAGGGCCTCGGTACCAACGTGCTGACCATCGAGGGAGTGGAACACCTGCGGGGCGCCACGCTCGAGGTGGGACCGGACCACATCGAGATCGGGAGCTTCATTGGCCTCGCGGCCGTCACCGACGGCGATCTCCGCATTGAAGGGGTTCGCCCCGGGGATCTCGAGCCCATCCTGCTGCCGTTCGATCGGCTGGGGGTGCGCCCCCGAATCGACGACGACACGCTCCATATCGAACCCTCGCAGGAGCGGCGCGTGCGGCCCGACCTGGGCGGTCACGTGCCGAAGATCGAGGACGGACCGTGGCCCGCGTTCCCGGCGGACCTGACCTCGATCGCGATCGTGGTGGCGACCCAGTGCGACGGACTGGTCCTGATCTTCGAGAAGATGTTCGAGTCGCGGCTCTACTTCGTGGACAAACTCATCGGTCTCGGAGCGCGGGCGGTTCAATGCGATCCGCACCGTGTCGTGATCGCGGGTCCGAGCAAGCTGCGCGGCGGGGTAGTGGAGAGCCCGGACATCCGGGCAGGCATGGCCATGCTGTTAGCCGCACTGGCGGCCGACGGGCAGAGCGAGATCCACAACATCGGCCAGATCGATCGCGGCTACGAGCGGATCGACGAGCGCCTCCGCGCGCTCGGCGCCACCATCGAGCGCGTCGGAGCCCCCGAGCCCATTCGGTGACCGCGGGTCCCACGGAGCGGCGCGAGACCCCCGTACCGGGGCCGGTGCCGCGTCTCGAGCTGGCCGACTGGGCCACCCGGTTCGGCGTGGTGGCCGGCATCACCACCCGAGCCAACGACTTCAACCTCGGCCTGACCACCGCCGCGCCCGCGCGCGAGGTCACCGAGCATTGGCGGCAGTTGGCCACCGCCATGCGGCCGGGGTTCCAGTCGATGGTCGGGGGACTGCAGGTGCATGGGACGACCGTCGCCCGTCATCGGACGGCGGTCGGGAGCTGGACCATCAAGGACGGAGTGGACGGACACGTCACCCCTGAGCGCGGCGTGTTGCTCCTCGTCTCCGTCGCCGACTGTGTTCCCGTCTATCTGTGCCACCCGCTGACGGGAGCGTTAGGCCTGCTGCACGCCGGTTGGCGGGGCACCGCGGCCGGGATGCTCGAAGCCGGGGTTGCCGCAATGACCGATCTCGGGACCCCGACAGGCGAGATTGTAATGCATTGTGGTGTAGGCATTTGCGGTAGCTGCTATGAAGTTGGACCTGAGGTGATTCGCGCCGTGTCTGGAGTGGAGGTCACCTCCGCCCAGTCGCTGGATCTCCGAGCTGAGCTGGCTCGCCGGGGCCAGCAAGTTGGGGTCGCGGAGGTCTCGATCAGTCCCTGGTGCACCGCCCACGACTCGACCGAGTTCTTCTCACACCGTCGCTCGGCTGGGAGAGACGGGAGGATGCTGGGGTACCTCGGCCGGCCGGCAGAGTAGCCAGTAAAGCGAGCTTTTCGAGTTCCCTTTGCATCAGGAACGTCGGGAGGAACGTCGGGCGCCCAAATTGGTCTCAGGGGAATGGGGGGGGCCCTCCGTTCAATCCTGAGGCGCCTATGCAGTGCTATCTGTCAGGCCTTGGGGCGGCGATGTGTGCCGCCCTTATCCTTGGCTGCGCTGACACTCCGGTCGTTCCGACCCCACACGGACAAGCGCAACCACTCAACGCGACGATTGCACTCACGCCGGACAGTACGTCGGGGTGGGTACCTGAGTGGATCACCATCCGGGTCCAGTTCTCCGGTCCCGATACGTGCGGAACGGGAACCAGCTCGTGGCATTGAACGCGGACGGTTCCGTGCGCTGGCAGAATGATTCACTCAACACGTATTACAGTGTGAACGCGGGTGGGGCGCCGGCCCTGGCAGGGGGCGGAGTCCTCTACCTGGCCTGCCAGTTCGACCTCTGCGCGGTCCACACCGGTGACGGGTCCCTCCGGTGGCGGCACGCGCTGCCGGTGGCGGGCATTGCCGGTTCCATCCTGATCGCTTCCGACAGCTCGATCATGTTCACGACGCTCACCGAGATAGGGACGGGGTACCGACCCTCTTACCTCGTCAAACTCCGTGGCAGGTTCCCCTTGGCCGATGCCCCCTGGCCGGTGGATGGCGGGGATCTCCGCCGCACGCGCAGGGGACGGATGCCGTAGCCTCGCAGTCTCGGCCGGCCGTCCGGGCGGTTGTCCTGCCCGAACGGCCGGTCGCTTGACCCCGGAGAGGGGGGCGGATAGCTTCGTGGTCGGAGCGGGCGTAGTTGGCCCGCGCTTTTTTTTCCGTCCGCGGCCGGCATGCAGCTCACGATCGAGCAGTTGACGTCGGAACTCCGGACGCGCGTCGCCGAACTCGGGTTCGAGATCGTGGACGTGCGGAGGTCCGGGAGTGCGCGCCGCAGTCGCCTTCAGGTGCGGATCGACCGACCAGGTTCAGAGGCCGGGCCAGGAGTCAGCATTGACGACTGTGCCACGGTGAGCCGACACCTCGAGGCGTGGTTGGACGCCTCGGGCGCGCTGGGCGGCGGCTACACGCTCGAAGTCTCCTCGCCGGGTATTGAGCGGCCCATCCGGTGGCCAGAGCATTGGGCGCGGTTCGTCGGACGCGACGTGCGCGTCCGCGTTCCGGACCGGGGGCGCGTGCAGGCGACCATCGCTGCCGTGGACCTGGCGGCGGGGACGGTCACGTTGACGGTGGGAGGAGACACGCTGACGGTGGCGGTTCCGGATGCACGTGATGCCACGCTCGTCGTGGATTGGAACGCGGCCTTGCGATCGGCCCCCCCCGACCCGAAACGGTCGTAGGGGTCTTCGACCAGGAGAGGACTGACGTATGGCAAGTTCGGCCGAGATACTGTCGGCGATTCGGGAGCTGGCGAGTTCGAAGCAGCTCGACGCCGAAAGCCTGTTGGATTTGCTCCGCGACGGCATCCACGCGGCGCTCGTCAAGAAATACGGGCCCACGGTCCGCTCCGAGATCGAAATCGACCAGGCGAAGGGAACGATGCGGGTGGCCATCCTGCGGACCGTGGTGGCCGTGGTAGAGGATCCCGTCTGCCAGATCTCGCTCGAGGAAGCGCGCTGGGAAGATGAGGACTTCGAGGTCGGCGAAGTGCTGGAGGAAGACGTCCCGTTTCCCGAATTCGGCCGGATTGCCGTCCAGGCCGCCAAGCAGCGCATCATCCAGCGCGTCCGCGAGGGCGAACGGACCCGCGTGCGCGAGGAGTTCGCAGACCGGGTGGGCGAGCTGCTGTCCGGCGAGATCCAGCAAATCGAGCGCGGCAAGCTCGTGATCATGCTCAATCGCTTCCGGGAAGCGGAAGCCATCATCCCGTACCGCGAGCAAAACCGGCGGGAGCATTTCCACCAGGGCGACACGATTCGGGCGGTCCTCAAGCGGTTGGAAGAGACCCCGAAGGGCCCGCGGCTGATTCTGTCGCGCGCCGACCCGCTCTTCGTGCAGGCCCTGTTCAAGCTCGAGGTTCCGGAAATCCAGCAGGGGATCGTGCTGGTCCGCGCCGCCGCCCGCGAGGTCGGCAGCCGCACGAAGATCGCCGTGATCAGTCGTGACGACGCGATCGATCCCGTCGGCGCCTGCGTGGGCCTCAAGGGGAGTCGCGTGCAGGCCGTCGTGAACGAGTTGGGCGGCGAACGGATCGACATCGTCCCGTGGTCGCCCGATCCGGAACGGTTCGCGAAGTTGGCGTTGGCTCCCGCGCGGGTGGCCAAGGTGTTCTCCGATCCGGAGGCGCGCACGGTTCAAGCGGTCGTGGACGAAGACCAGCTGTCCCTCGCCATCGGCCGCAACGGGCAGAACGTGCGCCTGGCGTCGGAGCTGACCGGGTGGAAGATCGACCTCTACTCCAGCCGCGAGTGGCTCGAGCGCGGCGGGGAGGGACCGCTGTTTGCGCCGTTGCCGGGCGAGGGTGAGGACGAGCAGGTCACGCATATCTCGCTCAAGGAGCTGGAGGGACTCCCGTCCGACGTGGTCGAGATTCTCGAGGCGGGCGGGATCGTCGAGTTGAGCGACCTGTTGGATCTCGAGTCGGAGGAGCTGCGCAATGTCCCCGGCTTGCAGCCCGAGCAGCTCGAAATGCTCCAGGTCTTCATCGGGGATCTGACGGAAGATTCAGCCGAGCCCGCGCGGGCGGCACCGGATGCGGCGTCGGCGGACGATCCTGCGGCGCCCGACGAGACGGCGGCATCCGAGGACGAGGCCCCGCCCGAGGCGTCGGCGGCGCCTGAGGAGACGTCGCAGGAGACGTCACAGGCATGATGGCGGACCGAGCGCTCGGCTTCGTGGGATTGGCGGCGCGGGCAGGCGCGCTCGCGGTTGGCACGGGCGCCACGCGGGCCGCGCTCCAGCAGGGCGGCGTCGCGGCGGTTGTCGTCGCCGAGGACCGGAGCGCGCGGACGAAGGACAAGGTGGAACGGTTGGCCCGGGGCGCCGGCGTACCGACGCTCATCGGCCCGTCGGCGGTGACGTTGGGGGCCCGGATTGGACGGGGAGCCGTCCAGGCGGTGGGGATCACGGATGACGCCCTGGCGCGTGGATTGGTGAACGCGGCGGGCGATGGCGCAGGAGGAGTATCGTGACGAAGACGCGGGTGCACGAACTCGCGGCCGAGTTCGGCATCGAGAGCGACCGGTTGATGCGGCTGCTCGCCGACCTCGAGATCCACGTGCGGAGCCACCTCTCCTCGATCGAACCGGGGCAGGTGGCGGTCGTACGCGCTCGATGGGAGCGCGAGAAGCGAAAGAAGGCGACGCCGGAGACGCCGAAGAAGACCACGCGACGTCGGGCGCGCGCCAAGACCGAGGAAGCGGCGGCCGAAGAGGCACCGCGTCCGCGCCGCCGGCGGCGCACCGCCGCCGAGGTCGCCGAGCGTGAGGCCGTGGAGCAAGAAGAGCAGCGAGCCCGTGAGGAGGCCGCGGCGGAGGTCGAGCGCCAGCGCCCCGTGGCCGCCGAGCCCAAGCCGTCGCTGGAGGAACGCGCCGCCCAACTGTTCCGCGACGTTCCGGCGGCGGAGGCGCCGCCCGAGCCGGGGGCCGCCGAGCCCGCCGCCCCCGCTGACGCCACGGCGGCGGCGGCGGTCGAGCCCCCGGAACCACGGGTCCCGCCGC
>CAYWNR010000202.1:0-6724 GCA_964459705.1 uncultured Gemmatimonadaceae bacterium
GCCTCCACCGACAATCCGCTCGTGTTCGAGGACGGCATCGTCTCGGGTGGAAACTTCCACGGGCAGCCGGTGGCGATGGCGCTCGACATCCTGGCCATCGCCCTCACCACGCTCGCGGGAATCGCGGAGCGCCGCGTGGAGCGGCTCGTGAATCCCGACCTGTCCCAGGGACTCCCGGCGTTCCTGGCGGCCAACCCCGGAGTGGAGTCCGGGTTCATGATGGTGCAGGTCACCGCCGCCGCCCTCGTGGCCGAATGCCGCAGTCTGTGTACGGCGGCAAGTGTCCAGTCCATCCCCACCGACGCGAACCAGGAAGACATCGTGCCCATGGGCATGGCCGCGGCGTTCAAGGCACGGCGGATCCTGGCGAACGCGCGCCGCGTCGTGGCCACGGAGCTGTTGTGTGCCGCCCAGGGCCTGGACCTCCTCAAGCCGTTGCGCCCCGGGCGCGGGGTCGAAGGCGTGTACGAGCGCGTCCGCCGAGTCGTCCATCCCTTGGCGGGCGATCGGCCGCCGCATCCCGATCTCGAGGCGCTCGCTGAACTCCTGGCAAAGGAGACGTTGCCATGACCGGACTCGCGCACGCCGTCCGCGCGCCGCGGGGGTCCTCCCGCTCCTGTCGCGGGTGGATCCAGGAAGCGGCGCTGCGGATGCTGATGAACAACCTCGACCCGGAAGTCGCGGAGCGCCCGGACGACCTCGTCGTGTACGGCGGAACCGGCAAGGCCGCGCGCTCTTGGGAGTGTTTCGACGCCATCTGTCGCACGCTCCGCACGCTGGGCAACGACGAGACGATGCTGGTGCAGTCGGGCAAGCCGGTTGGGGTGTTCCGGACGCACGAGGACGCGCCGCGCGTGCTGATCGCGAACGCGAACCTGGTGGGTCGGTGGGCCACCTGGGAAAAGTTCCGCGAGCTGGAGCGACTCGGCCTCATCATGTTCGGTCAGATGACGGCGGGGAGCTGGATCTACATCGGCACGCAGGGAATCCTCCAGGGCACCTATGAGACGCTCGGTGCGGTCGGCCGGACCCACTTCGGGGGGACGCTGGCTGGGCGCAGCATTCTCACCGGGGGTCTGGGTGGGATGGGTGGCGCGCAGCCGCTCGCCGCCACGATGAACGGCGCCGCGATCCTGTGCGTCGAGGTGGATCCGCACCGCATCGAGCGCCGGCTAGCCACGCGGTATCTGGACGCCGCCGCCGCCACGCTCGACGACGCGATCGCCCAGGTCGAGCGCGCCAAGGCCGAGCGGCGTCCGCTGTCCGTGGGGCTGGAAGGGAATTGCGCGGAGGTGCTCCCGGACTTGGTACGACGTGGGTGGGTTCCGGACGTGCTCACCGACCAGACATCGGCCCACGATCCGCTGAACGGGTACGTCCCATCCGGGTTGAGCGTGGATGCGGCGGCGGCGCTCCGCGCGGCGGATCCCGACGAGTACGTCCGCCGTTCGCGGGCGTCGATTGCCGATCACGTGCGGGCCATGCTCGCGCTGCAACAGGCCGGCGCGGTGACCTTCGACTACGGCAACAACATTCGCACCGAAGCGCTCGACCAGGGTGTCGCGAACGCGTTCGACATTCCCGGATTCGTGCCCGAGTACGTGCGACCGCTGTTCTGTGAGGGGAAGGGACCGTTCCGCTGGGTGGCGCTGTCCGGCGATCCCGCGGACCTGCATCGCACCGATCGGTTGGTGCTCGAGCTGTTCCCGGACGACGCGCACCTCACCGCCTGGATTCGGCTGGCGCAGGAGCGCGTGGCCTTCCAGGGCCTCCCCGCGCGCATCTGCTGGCTGGGACAAGGCGCGCGGGCACGGTTCGGGCTCGCCTTGAACGATCTCGTGAAGCGCGGCGAGATCTCCGCGCCGATCGTGATCGGCCGGGACCATCTCGACACGGGCTCGGTGGCCTCGCCCTTCCGTGAGACCGAGGGGATGCGCGACGGCTCGGACGCCATTGCCGATTGGCCCATTCTGAATGCCTTGCTCAACACGGCGTCGGGCGCCTCGTGGGTCTCGTTCCATCACGGCGGCGGTGTGGGCATCGGCAACAGCCTGCATGCGGGGCAGGTGATCGTCGCGGACGGGACGGATGGAGCCGCGCGCCGCCTGGAGCGCGTGCTCACCAACGATCCCGGGATCGGCATCGCGCGTCACGCCGACGCGGGCTACGAGGCGGCCATCGAAACCGCCACGCGCCACGGCATCCGACTGCCGATGCGCGAGGGGAGCGCCTGAACCTCCTGCTGGCGGGCGCCACCCAGGTCGTCACCTGTCGCGGCCCGGCGCGTGCCCGGCGCGGCTCGGAGATGGCGGACCCGGGCGTTGTCGCGGGCGGAGCGGTCTGGATTCTGGATGGACGCATCGCGGCGGTGGGGCCGTACGCCGCCGTGAAGCGGGAGGCGTCCGGCGCGGAGCTGGTGGAGGTCTCCGGCGTCCTGTTCCCCGGGCTGGTCGATGCCCACACGCACGCGGTGTTCGGGATGGCACGCCTCGACGATCACGAGCGACGGGCGCGCGGCGAAGACTACAAGACGATCGCGGCCGCGGGGGGCGGGATTCTCTCCTCCGTGCGAGATACGCGCGGCCGGTCGGAGGCGAACCTGCGTGATCTCACCGCGCGTCGTCTGGCGTTGCTCCTGGCGCATGGCACGACCACGGTGGAGGTCAAGTCCGGCTACGGGTTGGAGACCGCCACCGAGCTTCGCCAGTTGGCGGTGATTGGCGACCTCGCCAACGGGCCGCCGTCCCTCGTTCCCACCTTCCTCGGCGCGCACGAGATTCCGCTCGAGTATCGCGAGCGACGCGCGGAGTTCATTCGTCTGCTCATCGAGGACATGCTGCCCGCCGTCGCGCATCAGGGCATCGCGCGGTTCTGCGACGTGTTCTGTGAACCCGGCGTGTTCACCGTGGAGGAGTCGCGCGGGATTCTCGAGGCCGCGCGCAGCTATGGATTGGGGCTCAAGCTCCACGCGGACGAGCTGGATGGATCGGGTGGGGCGGAGCTCGCGGTCGCATTGGGAGCGATCTCAGCCGACCATTTGGCGCGCGCCTCGGAGGCGGGGATTGCGGCGCTCGCGGCGAGCGAGACGGTTGCCGTGCTGCTGCCTGGCACGCTGTTGTTTCTTGGGAAGGAGATGCGCGCTCCGGCCCGCGCGCTCATCGATCGGGGTGGCGCCGTGGCGTTGGCGACCGACTTCAACCCTGGTTCCTCTCCCGGGCCTGGGCTCCCACTCATGGCGACACTCGGCGTGTCGCAGTTGCGCATGAGTCCCGGCGAGGCGGTGGTCGCGATCACGGCAAACGGTGCGGCGGCGGTGGGTGAGGCGCACACGCGTGGCCAGTTGGCGCCAGGGTTCCGCGCCGATCTGATGCTCGCGGCCGTGCGGGATTGGCGCGAGCTGGTGTACTGGTACGGGGCGAATCTGGTGACCCACGTGTGGGTCGGTGGCTTGCCTTGTCACTCCGGCGGGCGGCATGTAAACTTCCTCGTTTGAGACTCGTCCAAGTCTTTGCCATTCCACGATTTCCGGTGTGAGGTAAGCCCTGAACGTCGAGAAGCTCAAGAACAGGGCCCGCAAGCTCGAAGACAAAGGCCAGATCGACCGCGCGGTCGATACCTACCTCGAGCTGCTGCAAGGGTTGGAAGGAACACAGGAACTCGCCAACGAGCTGGCGCTCTTCAATCGCGTCGGTGATCTGTACCTGAAGATCCAGAAGGTTCCGGAAGCGGTCGACATGTACGAGCGCGCCGGGAACCTGTATGCCGAGTACGGCTTCCCCAACAACGCCATCGCCCTGTGCAACAAGGTGCTGCGGAACGCGCCGGGCCGGACGCACGTCTATCTGCGACTCGCGCAGTTGATGGTGGAGCGGGGGTTGGTGGCGCAGGCCAAGCAGAATCTGCTCGAGTACGCGGAGCGGATGCAGACGGCCGGCAAGACGGACGAGGCCTTCCGGGCATTGAAGGAATTCGCGGATCTCTCCCCGGAAAATGAGGAAATCCGGTTGCTGCTCGCCGAGCAGTTGAAGAACGCGGCCCGGAGCACGGAGGCGCGAGAGCAGTTGGCCAAGCTGTTCGCGGAGTCGCAGGCCAAGGGCGACGAGCGACACTCGCGCACCACGCTGCAGAGCATCAAGGCCATCGACCCCGATTTCGATCCGGAGACGGCCCCCAAGGCGAAGATCAAGACGCGGTCGAAGAAGTCCTCCGACCTGGTGTTCCTGGATCTCGAGGACGAGTACCGCACGGGGCTCGCCGCTCCCGTCACCGAGCGGTCGACCCCCTCGCGTACCGCCGTGCCGGCAACCTCGGACCTGCCTCTCCTGCACGACACGCCGGAGGTCGAGGAAGAGGTCGAAGCCGAGGAGGTCGAGGCCGCGGCGGAACCCGAAGGCCTGGTGATCGAGACGTCCGCGGTCGAGGGTTCCGAAGACGCCACCGCGGCGGATGCGCGGGTCGAGGGGCTCGAAATCGAGCGCACCTCGCTTGGCGAAGAGGAAGTCGCCGAGGAAGCCGAGCTACCCGCCGCCCCCGCGTTCGAAATCGAGCGCACCTCGCTGGTGGAAGAAGAGGAGGTGGAAGAGCCCGCCGCGCCGGCCCCGCCGCTGGACGTTCCGCTGGAGCGGGCGTCGATTGAGACGCCGGTGCTGGACGTTCCGGAAATCGAGGAAGTCGAAGCCGTCGCGGCGAAAGCCGGCGTCGAGCCTCCGGACTTCGAGCTCGAGTCCTCCGCGACCGAGGCGACGCTCGAGGTTCCCGATCTGGATGTCGAGTCGCTGGAGGTGCCGGCGCTCGAGGAGGAGGTCCCGGAGCTGGAGGAAGTGCCGGAGGCGGTCGAGGAAGTGCCGGAGGCTGTCGAGGAACCGGCCGTGGCCGTCGCGGCCCCCCCGGCCGTGTACGAGGCCCCCGATGTCCCGACCCTCGAAGCCCGGGTCGCGGACAACCCGGACGACCCGCGAGCGCATCTGACGTTGGGCGAGGCGCTCATCGAGGCCGGCAAGCGTGAGCGCGGAATCGAGGAGTTGGACATTGCGCTTGGTCTCCGGGAGTCGGCCGAGGAGTGGCATGACGTGCGGCGACTCGTCAACGAGATCCTGCGCCTCGAACCCAACAGTGTGCGCCACCATCAGAAACGCGTCGAGGCGTCGTTCCGGTCCGATGAGAAGCGCGACATCGTGGACGCCTACCTCGGCCTGGCGAACGCGTTGCTGCGTTCCGGGAACGTCGAGCGCGCGGAGATGGTGTTCAAGCGCGTGCTCGAGTATGACCGGGAGAATCACGAAGCGGAGGAAGCGCTGGCCGGGCTGGTCCCCGAGGCCCCTTCAGCGCCGGCGCCGGCGCCAGCGCCCGCCGGGCCGAAGGGTGGCGGCGACTATGTCGACCTCGGCGCGCTGATCTTCGACGAGGAAGTCACCCGCGACACGCGCATGCGGGTCGAGGACGAAGAACCAACCGGCGACGAAGAGCGTGACTTTTCCGAGATGCTGTCGCAATTCAAGCGCGGCATCGAGCAGAACATCGAAGACGAGGATTGGCAGGCACACTACGATCTCGGCGTCGCGTTCAAGGAAATGGGGCTCCTGGACGAGGCCATCGCGGAATTCCAGAAGGCGCTGCGCTCGCCGCCCGGGAGACTGCGGACGGCGGAAGCGCTGGGGAGCTGTTTTTTTGACAAAGGCCAGTTCTCGGTGGCCTCGACAGTCATGCGCCGCGCGGTGGAGACGGACCCCGCCTCGGATGATTCCAAGATCGCGCTGTTGTACTGGATGGGTCGCTGCGAGGAGGAGATGGGTAGGCGGGATCAAGCGCTGGCCTGGTTCCAACGGGTCTTCGCGCTGGACATCCGCTTTGCCGACGTGGCGGATCGAGTCGAGCGTCTCGCGGCCGCGGGCCCGTGACCGTGCGGTCGCAGCTGGCGCCTATCTCCCTCGCCGACATCCAACAGCCGGTCCGCGCCGATCTCGACGCCGTCTTCGCGGAGTTGGGGCGGATCGTCCGGTCGGACTTCCCGATGATCGAGGACGTGAACACGCACCTGCTCAGGATCCGCGGGAAGCTGTTCCGTCCGACCTTGCTGCTGCTCGCCGCGCGCGCGACCGACCGGTCGGCGCCGCGCAAGATCGCGCTCGCCGCCTGTGTCGAGCTGATTCACGTCGCCACGCTGGTCCACGACGACTCGGTGGACCATTCGGTGCTCCGCCGCGGCCAGCCCACCGTGAACGCGCGGTTCAGCCACCAGATTGCCGTCATCATGGGCGATTACCTGTACTCGCGGGCCATGATCGAGTTGGTCAACCAGGGCGATTTCGATCCGCTCAGGATCATGAGCTGGGTGACCAACGAGATGACGGTGGGTGAGATGCGGGAGCTCGAAGCCTACGACGCGCTCGACTACTCGGAGGAGGCGTACACGCGCCTCATCCAGGCCAAGACGGCGTCGCTCATGGCCGCGGCCTGCGAGGTCGGGGCCGTGGACGCCCAAGCCGCCGAGCGCCAGGCGCTCCGCACGTACGGCCTGCTGCTGGGCACGGCGTTCCAGATCACGGACGACGTGCTCGACTACACGGAGAGCGAGCGCGTCACCGGCAAGCCGTCGGGCCTGGACCTCCGCGAGCACAAGATCACGCTTCCCCTGATTTCCGCGCTGCCCCAGATGTCGGACGCGGAGCGGAAACGGGTCACGGCGTTGATGAACGACGCCGAGCCGAGTGACGCGATGGTCGCC
>CAYWNR010000203.1:0-6706 GCA_964459705.1 uncultured Gemmatimonadaceae bacterium
CGGACCCCTGAGACTTATCCCAATTCAGTGTCCAAGGAAACTGGAGGCTCTATAGCGGGAACCTATGCGATGGGCGCGCCAAGAGGGATCCGTACAACTACGAATTCCAACTGCGCGGATCGATTTTCGTACGGTGGGCGTCGAAGAAAGGTGTCTCTACATGAGAACGAAGACCGCGAGCGGCAAGGTCACGCCGCAACGCGTTGCTCGTGCTACTCGAGGCGTCCCTCGGCGTACGGCTTGAATCGCTCGGCGAGAAAGTGGTGCCACACGCCCTGAACGACGGCGGGCCACGCGGGATCCAGCTCCCCGGCGCCGCGGACTTCGAGGCTCACCATCGTGCTGTCACCTCGCGCGGTGAATCCGATCGAGTAGACCATGTGGAGGGCCTTGCCGCTCAGGCCGAGCGGTCCCTCCATCCGCAGCAGGGCACCACGCTGCACCGCGATCACGACCGCGTGGCGCACGCCGTTCCCCGCCTCATCGAACAACTCCCAAAACCCGCCCCCGGGCTTGGGCTCGATATAGAACCGCGCCGGCGCTTCGGAAAACCGGTGGTCCCACCACGCGTTCACATCCACGAAGCGATCGAACGTGGTCCCGGCGTCACCGGGCACCGTGACGGTGTCGTGAAACGCGAAGGTGCCATACGACGACGCCTGCGCCGCCACGGGGGCTGCCGGCATTGCGGTAAGCCCAAACAACAGCAGCCCCCAGATGGTCCGCTGAATCGTGAGCATGGGATCCTCAGCCTTCGTTACCATCGGGGCCGCCGGGTCCGCCGGGTCCGCCGGGTCCGCCGGGTCCGCCGGGTCCGCCGGGTCCGCCGGTCTACTTGCCGACGCCAATCACCCCGCACGCCACCCGTGCACCCGCGGCGCCCGTCGGCTGCGACGTCAGGTCGTCCCGCTGCGCGTGCACGATCACCCCTCGACCAATCACGCCGTTCGGACCGCCGAGGGCGACCATGTGGTCCACGCGATCGTAGTCGGCGACGCCCTGGGCGTTGGCCGTCACGTTCCCCAGATCACCCACATGCCGGGTGGCGGCATCGGGCCCGCCGTGGGCCACATCCGCCGGATTGAAATGCCCACCTGCCGACGTTCCGTCGCCAGCGCTACAGTCGCCGAACTGGTGGATGTGAAATCCGTGCTCCCCGGCCGAGAGTCCCTCCAGGTGCGCCACAATCCGGACCCCGCCGTCTACCGCCGTGAACGTCACGGTGCCATGGGCGGTGTTGCCGGCCGTTGGGATCAAAACGGCGACGGCTCGGCTCGGAGCCATGTCGTGGTCCATCGTATGCTGCGCGGCCGCCGTCGTCGGCACCGCGATCGCGGCCAAGACCAGAAGCCGCACTGCTGCGTTGAGCGTCTGCATGGATGTCCTCCCTGCTGGGGTATTGCTGGGATCGTAACGTACAACGACGGGAACGACGGGAACGACATCGGGTCCGCCGGGTCCGCCGAGACCGCCTAGTGCTTGTACTCCAACTCCCCCCGCGCGTAGATCTCGCCCCCGCGCACAACGAGCGCGATCTCCCGAACGTGACGAATCCCCGTTAGCGGATCCGCCCGCAGAACCACCAGATCGGCGACCGCCCCACGCGTCACCGTTCCCACGCTGTCGAGCCCCATGGCGCGCGCCCCGTTGCGTGTCGCCGCCACGAGGACCTCCATGGGAGAGAGGCCGGCCTCTTCCATGGCTTCCATCTCCATGAACACGGAGGCGCCGTGGAGGGTGAGCGGGTTGCCGGCGTCGGTGCCCATGACCACGGGAATGCCCGCCTGCTCCACGCGCTTGAGATTCGCCAGCGCCGTCTGGTAGCCGACCGTTGCGCGGCGTCGCTGGCCCTCGAGCCGTTCGGCCGACGGCAGGCGATCCTGCGCCACCGTGTCGGTCGCCAAGACCTTGGCGCGCATCGCGGGATCCACGCACGCCAGCGGCTGGCGGTCCCGCTCGAAGTGGCGTTCGGCCACCTGGCGATACCCGTCGAACACGGTGAGCGTGGGGGTATAGAGGGTGCCGGCGGCCTTGGCGAGCGCCAGGAACTCGTCATCCACCGGCGCCGTGACGACCGAATGGACGAGGATGCGTGCCCCTGCCCGGATAGCGTCTTTCGCCTCCCACAGTCCGGTGGCATGTACGATGAGCGGCAGCCCGACCTTGCGTGCCTCGTCGCCTGCGGCGTGCACGAGCCGCGACATGGCGGCGGTGTCGGGCGGTTGCGGCGGCATGATGTACCACACCTTGATGGCCGCCGCGCCCCACGCCGCGTGCGCACGCACCGTGCTCCGGACGGTCTCCTCGTCGGTCATGTACACGAACTGGCGATGGCCGGGGAGATTGAGCCAGAAATCCACCGTCGAGAGCAACGGTCCGGCGGCGCGCACGTGCGGCGCGGTGGTGCTGCCCGCGGTCTTCGCTTCCAGCTCCCACGTCCACGGATATCCGCCGACATCGAACACGGAGGTGACACCGCTGCAGAGATACGACCGGTAGAAGGTCTCGGGATGCGCGTGCAGACGGGCGGCGACCTGCTCGTAGGGATACTGCGACCGCAGGTCCAGCGCGTCCGGGCGTCCATCCACCCAGCCGGTTTGCGAGAAGTGCACGTGCGCGTCGATCAGACCCGGGGTGATCCACATCCCGGTCGCGTCCACCCGCTCGGCATCGATGGGAACGGGGCAGGCGGCGGCGGTGCCCGCGCAGTCGATCCGGCCGCCGCGCATGACGACCACGGCGGACGTGACCGGTGCCGCGCCGGTGCCGTCGATCAGGGTCGCGCCGACCAGGGCCATGGGCGGCGGTGGAGTGCCGGGCGTCGAGAACGCCGTCGTGACGGCCACTCTCCACCCCTCGGGTGTGTGCACGAAGACCCGCTCGCTCACCCCGCGATCGCTCACACCACCGGTCACCACCCGGTACCGGTACAGGCCGTACGCGACGTCGTCGGTGATCGGCACGATCTGCAGGTGCGTCGCGACCAGGGTGTCCGGCCACGCGCCTCCAGCCCCCCGCGCGAACGGTTCGTAGCCGAGCGTGAGCCCACTCGGACCTACGCGGGCGAGCGTGGGACGCTGCAGGTACACGCTGAGGTATGCCGCCCGGTCACGGGCATGGATGGCGGCGACGTTGCGCTGAAACGCCTCCATGGGTGTTTGCTGTGCTGCGGCCGTACCCACGAGGGCAAGCGCAGCCACGAACGCGGCGAATAGAGGGCCGTGAGTCATGAGAACTCCGTGCGTTGGCGGTCCCGACGGACCCCGACGGTCGGTCGGGGCCATCGAGTTCATCGCATCCATCGGGTTGATCGAGTCCGTCGGGACCGTCGGGTCCGCCGGGTCCATCGGGTCCGCCGGGTCCCTACGACGAGTGCGTCAGATCCGTGGCCCGGCGCGCGGGTAGACTCGCCGCGGCGGCGGCGGGTACCGGCTCGAACTTGGCCACTGGCTCGAGCTGCGCGGCCGCCGCGATCGCCGGACGGTTGAGGATGCTGATACGCCGTCCGGTCACCTCCAACAGCCCGCTAAGTGTGAGCTCGCGCAAGGTCCGCGAGACGGTCTCGCGGCTGGCGCCCACCATCTGGGCAATGATGTTGTGCGTGATGCCCTTCGGCACGGACATGCCGTCGTTCCGATCGGCCATCTCGACGATCAGTCGCGCGACGCGCCCCCGCACGTCGAGCAAGACGAGTCCGCGGATTTGGTCATCCGCGTGCCGCAGGCGCCGCGACAAGTGTCGCAGGAGACCAAGGCTCATAGCCGGCATGTCGGCCAAGCAGCGCCGAAACTCCTCGCGCCGGAGAATCAGCAGCTCGGCGTCTTGCATGGCGATGACGTGGGCCGGATTGGGTTGCTCGTCCAGCAACGCCGTTTCCCCGAAGAAGTCTCCCTTTTCCCGCGTCCCCAGGATGACCTCGCGCCCATCCTCGGCCGTGTAGACGATCTTGACGCGACCCGCCATGACCACGTACAGCGCCTCTGCCGCTTCGCCCTCGAACAGAATCACGCTGTCCTTCGGGTAGCTCCGCGTGACGGTCGCCTCGCGAATACGCCAGATGTCGGATTCACGAATGAGCGAGAATAGGGGGATGCTGCGCAGCGTTTCCATGACGCACCTGGCTGAGGTCAGGGCCGAATCACCGCACTGCAGAGAACCAATGTAACGACGGGCGGCCGGGCGCGCGCGTCCGGCCGCCCCACCTCGCTAGCGCGCGGCGTCGAAGCGACGCGCCACCTCGGGCCAATTCACGACGTTCCACCAGGCCTTGATGTAGTCGGCGCGGCGGTTCTGGTAGTGCAGGTAGTAGGCGTGCTCCCACACATCCAGGCCCAGAATGGGAGTCTTGCCGTCCATGATTGGGCTGTCCTGATTGGCGGTGCTCTCGACGGCCAACTTCCCGTCGTGCACGACGAGCCAGGCCCACCCGCTGCCGAACCGGCTGCCGGCCGCGGCGCCGAACTGCTCCTTGAACGCGTCCACGCCGCCGAACGTCTTCGTCAGCGCGTCGGCGAGCTTGCCCGTGGGGGCGCCCCCGGCCTTCGGCGCCATGACTTGCCAGAACAGCGTGTGGTTGGCGTGCCCACCTCCGTGGTTCCGCACGGCCGTGCGAATGGCCTCAGGTACGGTGGCGATGCCGCGAAGGAGCTCTTCGAGCGACGTCTTCTGCAGGTTGGGCGCTTTCTCGAGCGCCGCGTTCAGATTGTTGACGTATCCCTGGTGATGCTTCGTATGATGGATCTCCATCGTCCGCGCGTCGATATGGGGCTCGAGCGCGTCGTAGGCATACGGCAATTTCGGGAGTTCGTGTGCCATGAGTTCCTCTCCTTAGATAGTGCTGGGAACTCGTAATATAAGCGGCTGGCCAACCGCCGGTGCCCGTACCCGACGCGTCAGAAGAAGATCTCGCCGCCGAATCGCAGCTGGAAGGCCTGCCCGTACAGCAGGGTGGGCTCGAGGAAGTCGAGCAGGGCCGCGCGCCGGGCGGCGGTTTGTTCGGCGGGCTCGAGCAATCCGTTCTGATTCGTGTCGAATCCTGCGACGTACCAGGGAGATTCGCGCGGGATGCTTTGTGCCCCGGCGGTTTCGCGCGCCGCCTGCGCGTCGAGGGCGCTCACATCCGGCGTGACGCCGCCCCCCGGCCGCGCCGTCACCAGGTTGTTCTGGTGGAGGAGATTGCGTCCCTCGCCGACGAGCCGCAGCAGGGCGGGCCCGAGTTGGATGTCCTTGGTGACCTTCGCGCCGAGCACCACGCTCCACGGCAGTCGTTCGTTGGCGGCCCCCGGCACGGGATAGCCGGACGCCGCCGTCCCGCCGATGCCCAGCACGACGCCCCACACGAGGGGCCAGCGGACGTTCAGGTCGATGGCATGGCGCCGGTCGAACTGCAACGGCACCTCGACCCTTCCGGCCTTGGGATCGAGGGTCAGGACGGAGTCGAACGCCGTGGAGACGATCCCTACCGCTTGCTGCAGGGCGTAGCCGAGCTCGAACCGGCGCACGTCGTCGAAGCGTCCCTCCAGACGCACCTCGATCCCCTGGACTTTCCCGTAGTCGAGATTCGTGAAGACGGTTCCCAACGACGCGACCGCGATTCCGCTCGTCGTGAGGCCGCTCAGATCCTTCAAGTAGGCGCTCGTCTTGAGCACGAGGTCGCCGGTGAGCAGGTAGTCCAGGCCGAACTCGTACGCGGTGGCCCGCTCGAAGCTGAGATACGGATTTCCCTGGCGGCGGACCGCGGTGTTGAGCGAATCGTCGAGTGTCTGGTCAAAGAAGAACTGGAAGTCCGGTGGTTGGGAGAACCGCCCGAAGTTCCACCGGATAGCGGCGCGATCGATGCCCAACACGGCGAGTGGCATGGCGAACCCGATGCGCGGATGGATGAGCATCTTCCACTGGGTCGCCCGAACGGGTGCGGTGAGGTCGGTGCGGTCGGTGGGTGCCGAGAGCTGCGGTTGGTACGCCTCGACCCGGACGCCAAGATCGATCGTCGCGGCGTCCAGGGCGTAAAGCGTCCCGTGCGCCCATCCCGCCACGGTGCGCGGATAGAACCGCACGAAATTGGGAGCCGCGCCCGCGAGACCGGCGTTCGCGTGCTGGTAAAACTCGATCCGGTAGAGCTTGAGATCGCTACCTATCCGGATGTCGAGCCGCGGGGAGACGAGCGCCTGGAGATCCACACGCGCGTTGGCGAAGCTCGTCCGGGACCACTCGGCGACACCGCTGGTCCCATCGGTCACGAAGAGGTCGGCGCCGAACAGGCCGTAGGGACTTCCCAGCCCGGAGTCCGACGGCGCCGCATAGCCCGGGACCGCCCTGCCCGCCGCCACCTGCTCCGAGGCGGCGCGCCGCACGACGTCCTCGCCCCGGAACCGGAGGTTCCCCAGCATGAACTGGCCGATTCGGGAAGGCTGGAGCGTGTCGGGGACACCGAGGTAGCGGTCGAGCTGGCCGAACGAGAGACGCGCGGTGACCCGGCTGGCGCGCGCGCCGCCCGAGGCGAACGACGCATCGAGCTGCATGGTCCCGAGCGTCGCGATCTCGCGTTCGGCCAGGTAGTCGCGTAAGGCATACTTGAAGCGCGAGGAGTAGAGCTCGTGCTGGTCCCGATTCCGGTTGACCGACAGCGCCGTGTGCACGGCGCTCGAGATCGGCAGGTCGAACTTCGCGAACGCGTAGTAGCGGTCCCCCTGGTGATGGGGGATGA
>CAYWNR010000204.1:0-6660 GCA_964459705.1 uncultured Gemmatimonadaceae bacterium
CACTTCTCCCATCGGTTCCTCCGTGCCACCTTGTCGGGACTGCAGACCATCACGGAGGCACAACGTGGAATCCCCGATCCGCATATCGTCTCGCATCGGCCTCAGGTCCGGACTCATCCTCTTGGGAGCGGTGGCGCTCGGCAGCTGCGAGCGTGCGACCCCGGCCGCCAGCGTCATCAGCGGCAACGACAATCCGCTGCTGGCAGAGTGGCATACCGCGTTCGGGGTCCCGCCGTTCGATCTCATCAAGAACGAGCACTACCTGCCGGCGTTCCGGGAGGCCATGGCCCAGCACAAGGTGGAAATCGCGGCCATCGTCGACAACCCGGATGCGCCCACGTTCGCCAACACCCTCGAGGCCCTCGAGCGATCCGGCGCCCTGTACACCAGGGTGTCCAACGTCTTCAACGCAGTGAACGGCGCGAACACCAACGACACGCTCCAGGAGGTGGATCGAATTCTGGCGCCGGAGCAAGCGGCCCACGCCGACGACATCAGTCTGAATCCGGCGCTGTACCAGCGGGTAAAGGCCGTGTACGACCAGCGTGACGACTTGACTCTGACCCCGGAACAGCGGCGGCTCCTCGAAGAGACCCACAAGGACTTCGTCCGTCGCGGCGCGGCCCTCAACGAGACCGCCAAGGCGCGGATGCGGGAGATCAACGCCAAGTTGGCGGAGCTATCGCAGGCATTCGGTCAGCACCTGCTGGCAGAGACGAACGCCTACGAGCTGCACGTGACGGACACGGCCGACCTCGGGAACCTGAGTGACAACCTCGTGGCGTTGGCCGCGGAGCAGGCGCAGCGACGGGGCCACGACGGCGGCTGGTCGTTCACGCTGCAGCGGCCGAGCATCAATCCGCTCCTGGAGTCGTCGCCCAACCGGGAGCTGCGGCGGGAGATCTTCATAGGCTACGCGATGCGGGGGGACAACGACAACGCGAACGACAACAAGAAGATCGTGTCGCAGATGGCGGCCCTGCGGGCGGAGCGTGCGAAGCTCCTGGGGTATCCGACGCATGCCGCCTTCGTGCTCGCGGACAACATGGCCGAGACTCCGAAGCGTGTGCTCGGACTGCTGGACCAGGTGTGGGCTCCGGCCCTGCGGGTGGCCAAGCAGGAGCGGACCGACATGCAGCAGATGATGAACGCCGAGGGGATCTCGGCGAAGCTCGAAGGGTGGGACTGGCGGTACTACACGGAAAAGGTCCGGCAGGCACGCTACGACCTGGATCCGGCGCTCGTACGCCCGTACTTCGAGGTCAACGCGGTTCGGGACGGGGTCTTCATGGTGGCGAACCGACTCTACGGCCTCACCTTCGAGCGACGCCCAGACCTCCCGCGCTGGCATCCCGATCAGCAGGTGTTCGAAGTGAAGGACGCCGACGGAAGCCATCTCGGGGTCCTGTACATGGATTTCTTCGCGCGCGCGAGCAAGCGCGGGGGCGCGTGGTCGAACTCCCTGCGGAAGCAGTCGCACCTCGATAGCGCCGTCACCCCCGTCGTCACCACCAACTTCAACTTCGCGGCCCCGGCGGGCGACGGCCCGTCGCTCATCACCTTCGATGACGCCCTGACGCTGGCGCACGAGTGCGGGCACGCCCTGCACGGGCTGTTGTCGAACGTCACCTACGAGTCGCTGGCCGGCACGGCGGTGCCGCGGGACTTCGTGGAGTTCGGCTCACAGATCATGGAGAACTGGATGAGCGAGCCGGAAGTGCTGCGCATGTACGCGAAGCACTATCAGACGGGCGAGGTGATCCCCGACGCGCTGATCGACAAGCTGCAAGCCTCGGGGACGTTCAACCAGGGCTTCATCACCGTGGAGTACGTTGCCGCGGCGTACCTCGACATGGCCTGGCACTCGCTCACGAGACCGGTGGAGCACCCGGCGCGGGCGTTCGAGCAGGCTGAGATGAACCGCATCGGGCTCATCCCGGAGATCATCCCCCGGTACCGGAGCACCTACTACAGTCACATCTTCGACGGTGGGTACTCGGCAGGGTACTACGCGTATCTGTGGGCGGAGGTCCTGGACAAGGACGCCTTCCAGGCATTCAAGGAGACCGGCAACCTATTCGATCCGGCCACGGCCCGGCGCCTGCGTGAGTCCATTCTGTCGAAGGGCGGCACGCGGCCGGGGATGGACATGTACGTCGAGTTCCGGGGGCGGGAGCCTTCGATCGACGCGTTACTGGAGGCGCGTGGGCTGACGGGGATGTGATACCGTTGGCCGATAGCCGTTGGCCGTTCGTCCCATCGCCTTCGAGTGGAGTTTGGTGTGTTTGACGGAAAGCGGCAGAGCTAGGCTGAGTTTGTCACGGAGGTGGCACACCAGACATTGGCGCTATTCGTCAATCGGCGGCGGTAGCTCCGGCCGCGCGGTCGCCGCCACGTGGTGGGTCAGCCGGTCGAGCAGCCCCTTGAGTTTCTCGCGACGCCGCTTGACGGACCGGCGCAGCATGAAGAACGCCCCCCCCGGAAGACCGAAGGCCGGGAGGAGTATGAATAGGTCGCGCAATGTGCCTGAGGCGCCACCCATGATCATCACCAGCACTCCGCCCACCAGCGCCCCCACGCCTACCGACGCGGCGATCGTCCTCGTGTGGTCTTCGGAGACGGTGACTTTCGTCCGGCCCGCACGCGGGATCACCTGCACCCGGGCCGCGCCGCCGGCGCGTCGCGCCTCGTCGCCGACGGCCGACGCCCACGCGAACGCCCCCGGGAGCGCGGCCTCAATGACGCCATGAGTGCGCATCGTCTCTTGCACGATGTCGAGCAGCGTCGGAAACTCGCGCTCCGCCACCGTACCCTCGACGGTGCGCGAGACCTGCCATCCCACGGGGATGCCGAGAATGCGCGACGTGGTCGTGGCCTCCGGCTGCTCCAGCGCATCCACCGCGGCCATCACGTGCCGCGAGGGAATGTCCACCTCGGCCGCGATCCGTTTGACTCCCGTGAGGGAGAAGCCCTCGGTTGCCGTGGGTTCGGCGGCTTCGAGCGCGGCCGCCCGCCCGAGGAGGTCCTTGGCCTCGGTGTCGCTGTACCGCTTTGCCGGTGAGGCGGGTGCCGTCAAGGCGCGGACCAGCTCGTTCGGGCTGCCGGGCCGCCGGTCCGGATCGATGGCCATCGCCCGCACCAGCGCGCGTTCGACCGAGTCGGGCAGCGTAGCGAGGCGCGCGCGCTGCGCGGGCGAGGCGCGCAGGAACCGTCCCGCCGCCCACTCCTCGTGCGACAGCCAGCGCGAGGGCACGCCACCCACGAGCATCTCGTAGATCACACACGCCAGACTGTAGACGTCCGTCCGCTCGTCCACATCCTCCCCGCCCGCCGCCTGCTCGGGGCTCATGTACCCCGGGGTGCCGATGGCCACTCCGGTCTTGGTGAGTGGCTCGCCGCTGGCGCTGGAGACGGCCTTCGCGATCCCGAAGTCCGTCACCAGGGCGTGCCCCTCGGAGAGCAACACGTTCTCGGGCTTGACGTCGCGATGCACCACGCCCTGCCGGTGCGCGTAGCTCAACGCATCGGCCACGTGCTTCGCGATGGACAAGGCGTCGGACAGCGGCACCGTCCCTTCGCGGTTGAGCCTCGCCCGCAGCGACTCGCCCGCCACGAACGGCATGACGTAGTACAGCAGCCCGTCGGCGACGCCGGAGTCGTGCAGCGGGAGGATGTGGGGATGGCTCAGGTTCGCGGTGACGCGGATCTCGTGCAGGAACCGCTCCGCTCCCAGCACGGCGGCCAGGTCGGGACGGACGACCTTAATAGCCACCTTGCGGTAGTGCCGCTCGTCCGCCGCGAGGTACACGGTGGCCATGCCGCCGCGGCCCACGACTCGCTCGATGCGGTAGCGACCCGCGAGGGCGCGCTGGAGGCGTTCGAGCTCGGCGGTCATGGTGGGTGGGAAGTTACGTGTCCCGCAGGTACTGATGCACGTACATCACCGCCATCGATCCCTCGCCAACCGCCGACGCGACGCGCTTGACCGATCCCGCGCGCACATCGCCGGCCACGAACACCCCGGGCACACTGGTCTCCAGCATGCCGGGCACCCGCAGCGTCAGGGCACTGGTGGAGATTCGTCGGCTCATGCGCGCCGGCGCCTGTCCTCCGCCGGCGGGGGCGGACGCGGCGACCACCGCATCGACACCGGATAGCACGAACCCGTGCTCGTCCCGGGCAATGGCGTGGCCCAACCAATCGGTGCATGGCTCCGCGCCGATGAAGATGAACAACGCAGCGGCCTCGACCGTCTCCGAGCGTTCGCCTCCCTCGCGGGTCACCACGAGGTGCGTGAGCCGATCCGTGCCGAGGGCTTGCCGCACCTCGCTCCGCGTCCACACGCGGATGTTCGCGGTGCCCCCGATCTGGTCGATGAGATACTGCGACATGCTCGCCGCCAGCGACGGACCGCGCACCAGCATCGTGACGGTCTTCGCGAACCGCGCAAAGTACACCGCCGCCTGACCCGCCGAGTTGGCGCCGCCGACCAAGTAGACGTCCTGGTCCCGCACCGATTCGCCTTCGCCCATGGCCGCCCCGTAGTAGACGCCGGCGCCGGTCAAGGCGGCGACGCCGTCGGCCTCGAGTGCCCGGTACGACACGCCGGTCGCGATGAGCACCGCCCGACCGTTCAACGTCGTCCCGTCTTCCAGCGTGACCACGCGCGTCGGCCCCTCGACGTTCAGGCCAACCACCCGGCGCGTGGTCAGGATCTCGACGCCAAAGCGCCGCGCCTGCGTCACGGCACGGCGCGCCAGCTCGGCCCCGGAGATGCCGGTGGGGAATCCCAGATAGTTCTCGATGCGCGAGCTGGTCCCCGCCTGCCCGCCCGGCGCTTCCTCCTCCACGACGAGCGTCCGCAGCCCCTCGGACGCCCCGTAGACCGCCGCCGCCAAGCCGGCCGGTCCGGCGCCAACCACGAGCAGATCATACAGCGGCTGATCCGCGATGGTCTGAATGCCGATCTTGTCCGCGATGGCACGGGTCGACGGATTGGCGAGGGTCGTGCCATCGGGGAAGAACACCAGCGGCAACGCCGGCTCGGGTTCCTCGACCAGAGCCAGCAGTTCTTTCGCCTCGGGGTTCGCGACGATGTCCCGCCACACGTACGGAACGTGGTTTCTCGCCAGGAATTCCTTGACGCGATACGAGTCCGGCGTCCATTGGTGACCGACCACGCGGATGCCCTCGAAGATCGGGTGGTGCGCTACCTGCCAATCATCCAGCAAGTCCGAGATCACCGGATAGAGCTTGTCCTCCGGTGGGTCCCACGGTTTCAGCAGGTAATGATCCACCTGTACTTGATTGATGGCCGAGATGGCCGCGTCCGTGTCGGCGTACGCGGTGAGGAGCACGCGCCGGGCATCGGGGTAAAGGACGCCGGCGCGCTCGAGGAACTCGAGTCCCGTCATGCTCGGCATGCGCTGATCGACGAGGAATAGCGCCGGCACGGAACCGCGTCGCTTCCACTCGGCGAGCAACTCGAGGGCCGCGCTCCCGGAATCGGCCCGGGCGATGCGATACTCCGTCCCGTACTTGGCGCGCAGGTCCCGCTCGACGGCGCGCAGCACGTGCGGGTCGTCGTCGAGCGTCAGGATGATTGGCTTCGTCATTGACCCTCGGCAGTCGGCGGATGATCGTCTCCGGCGGATGTCGGCCCGTCCACGAGGAGGCTCACCGCGAACTCGGTCCGGCCCGCGTGGGAATCCACGGCAATGTCCCCGTGGTACAGGCGCACGAGCCTGCGCGTAATATCCAGGCCGAGTCCGGTCCCCTGCCCCGGCGGCTTGGTGGTGAAGAACGGATCGAAGATCCGCGGCAGGACATCGGCCGGAATGCCCGGTCCATCGTCGATCACGCGAACCACGACCCGATCCAGCTCCGCGCGCGCGCTGATGTCGACGCGTCCCGATTCGGGAATCGCGTCGAGCGCGTTGTCGATCAGGTTGAGCCACACCTGGTTCAGCTCGCTGCCGACCGCGTACACGCGGGGGAGATCGGGAGGGATATCGAGTGCGATGGCGCCGCCTTTGGCCCGGGCCTTCGCCGCCAAGACGCGGACGGTGTCCCGCAGCCCAGGCGTAACGTCCACCGGCTCCGGCCCGGTCTGCGTGTCCATGTACGTGAAGCGCTTGATGGCGGCCACCAGCTCGTGGATCCGGGTCGCGGCCTGCTCGATATCGACGGCCAGCGCGTGGGTCGTGCACCCGGTCGCAATCCAGCGGAGCGCGGCATCGAGCGTGTCCCCCGAGGTGGCCTGCGCCAAGGACTCGAGCGCGCCGAGCGTGACCTCGGTATTCGCGAGCGCCTCGGCATGCGTCCGATCGACGTCATGCCGCTCGAGCCAGTCCGCGACTTCGTCCTCGCGGTCCGCCTGCTGAATGGCAGACCGCACGGTCCCACCGGGCTGCGCCACACACGCGGAGCGCGCCTGCTCGATCGCGGCAAACAGCTCGTCCGTGACGCCGGCCGCGCCCAGCGCGCGGGCCGCGGTATCGGCTTCGACCAGCAACGTCAGGAGCTGTTTGGCGCCGCGCACCGTCGCGGACGCCGGGTTGTTGAGCTCGTGGGCCAGACCAGCCGCCAGCTTCCCGAGCGAGATCATCTTCTCGTCCTGCAGGTCGCTGGTATTGAAGCTGCGCGCGCGGTCGAGCATGC
>CAYWNR010000205.1:0-6632 GCA_964459705.1 uncultured Gemmatimonadaceae bacterium
AGCTTGACGACGTTCTGCGCCGCCGGCCCCTTCTCGCCCTGGACGATGTCGAACTCGACCTGATCCCCCTCGACCAAGGTGCGGAATCCCTGCATCTGAATCGCGGAGTGGTGGACGAAGCAGTCCCGTTCACCGCCGTCAGGGGTGATGAACCCGAAGCCCTTCTGGTCGTTGAACCACTTCACGCGCCCCGTGGTACGCATAGCCGTACTCCCATCGTGCTGGTGTTCGTCGTCGGAGACGGCAATGCCGTGCCTACCGACTTCCGTGCGGCGCGGCCTTCACCCCCGCGCTGGGATGTCGCCTGCGCGACGGCGAACACTATACCTGCGGTGCACGGCTGTCAAAGGAGACGGACCGGTCGCCCTCGGCGGTCCCGGCGGTCCCGTTTCCTCCCTGGGATCACCCCGTCCGCCCGCTAGTGTCTGGTGCTGAACCGGTCGAGAAACGCGCGTTCGTCGGCGGTGAGGCTGTCGAGCCCGGTGGCGGAAATCTTGTCGAGGATCCGATTGAGCTCGTCCCGGTTGACGGGGTGGAGGTCGTCCGTTCGGATGGCGCGCCAGCGGGTCAGGTCAGCGGTGCGGACCGAGGTGCGCGCGACGGCCGGTTGCGCGCGGGTCCGGAATCGCGCCCCCTCCGACCACCGCTCGCGGGCCTTGAGGTACAGGAATCCGCCGGCGAAGCCCCCCAGGTGCGCGAAGTTCGCGATGCCCGATCCTCCTCGGAACCCCATCCAGAGCGACAGCGCGGTGAGGGCAACGACGAAGACACGCGCCTCGACTGGCAAGACGCCCCAGATGTAGATGTGCTCCCGGGGCCAGTAGTAGGCGAAGCCCACCAATACGCCGAAGATCGCCCCGGACGCGCCGATGATCAGGGCGTGCGGTGTCACCACCGAAAGCGCGGCCCCTGCCAACCCGCTGGTCAGGTAGAGCCCCATGAAGTGCTTGCCCCCGAGCCGCCCCTCCAGCCGAGGCCCGAAGAAGAACAGGCCCAGCATGTTGAAGAGGATGTGCATCAGGCCGCCGTGCAGGAACATGTAGGTGAACGGCGTCCACGGCCGGGTCAGGACCTCCGCCGGGATCAACCCGAGCCAATATGTGAGCGGGTCGCCGAACACGAGCTGGAGCAGAAAAACGCCCGCGTTCGCGAACAGGAGGCGGAGGACCCAGGGTGTCATGGCTACGTAGTGTAGACGTTGGAGGCTCGTCCGTGAACCCCGCGCTACGCGGTGCCGAGCCGCGCCACCTCGCCATGGCGGAAACAGGTTACGAGATGGTCGTTGACCAGGCCGGCGGCCTGCATGTAGGCGTAACAGATCGTGGAGCCCACGAAACGGAACCCTCGCGCCTTGAGCGCAGCGCTCATCGCGTCGGACTCGCGTGTCGTGGGCGGGATCCGCTTCAGGGTCCGCCGGGCGTTCTGCTTCGGCCGTCCGTTCACGAAGCTCCACACGAAGCGATCGAACGAGCCGTGCTCCCCCTGGATCTCGAGGAAGGCCCGGGCGTTGCCGATCGTGGCGACGATCTTCTGACGGTTGCGAACGACGCCCGGGTCGGCGAGCAAGCGGCGGATGGACGGCTCACGATAGCGTGCCACCTTCACGGGATCGAATCCGGCGAACGCCCGGCGGAAGCCCTCCCGCTTCGCGAGGATGATGGCCCAGCTCAACCCCGCCTGAAAGGCGTCGAGCACCAGGAACTCGAAGTGGCGCCGATCATCGTGGAGGGGAACGCCCCACTCCTCGTCATGATACGCGCGCAGTTGCGTGCTGGTCTCGCACCAATCACAACGACGCATGGATTCTCCACGGAGTCTGGTCAGCCCGCGCGCGGCGCGGTATTCTAGCCCCGTCGAGTCCGACGCGCGACGTCGGATGATTTCCTCCCCTCCGATGAGGCTCGCCATGGTGGCCGCTCCCCTTCTGCTCGCCGCCCTCCAGCTCACGACCCAACAGGTGCAAGACACATCTCCCTTCCGCGCGCTCGCCTTGCCTACGCCCAACGTCTATCGGGCCGCCGACGGGCGGCCTGGCCCGTCGTACTGGCAGCAACGCGCCGATTACACCATCGCGGCAACCCTCGATCCCTCCACGCAGGTGCTCCGCGGTGAGGAAACCGTTCGCTACACAAACAACGCGCCCGTCCCGTTGGCGTACGTGTGGTTCCAACTCGACCAGAACATCTGCGCGCCCACGAGCGTCACGAGCCAGTTGCACCAGCCACCGTTGGTGTTCGGAGCGACGAGCTTCGATTTCTCCTGTGGCGGGTTCGAGGGCGGCGTCACACTCGGGTCCGTGCGCTCCGCGGGCAGCGACCTGCGGTATCAGGTGTTCGGCACCATGATGCGGGTGGATCTGCCAACGCCGCTCGCGTCCGGGGGCACGGTGGCCATCGACGTCGCCTGGCGGTTCGGGGTTCCGGAGATGGGCGCCGGCCGTATGGGGCGGGACGGGACGCTGTACGAGATCGCGCAATGGTACCCGCGCGTCGCGGTCTACGACGACGTCCGCGGATGGAACGCGGACCCCTACATCGGCGCGGGAGAGTTCTATTTGGAGTACGGGACGTTCGACGTTCGCCTCACGCTCCCGGCCGAGTACGTCGTCGCGGCCACTGGCACGCTGCAGAACCCCGAGGCCGTGCTCACGACCGCGGAACGGCAGCAGCTCGCGCGGGCGGTGCGGTCCGACGCCCCGGTCGCCATCATCACGGCGGCCGAAGCGGGGACGCCGGCCACCCGCCCGGCGGCGCGCGGAACGTTGACCTGGTACTTCGTCGCCGACAGCGTGCGCGACGTCGCGTTTGCCGCCGCCCCGAACTTCCGGTGGGACGCGGTGGGATGGGACGGGATCCTGATCGAGGCGTTGTACCGCCCGACGGCCGTCTTCTGGGAAGAGGCCATCCGGATGGCCCAACACACGATTCGGCATTTCAGCGAGCGGCTGTATCCCTATCCCTACGCACACGCGACCACGATCGAAGGACCGATCGCCGGCATGGAATATCCCATGCTCACGTTCGTGGCCGGGACGTCGCGCGAGGACTTGCACTACACGCTGATGCATGAGTTCGGACACGAGTGGTATCCCATGCTGGTCGGCTCGAATGAGCGGCTGTATCCCTGGATGGACGAGGGGTTCAATACGTTCATCGACATCGAGGCGAGTGAGGACTACTTCCGGGGAACTCCCTACGCGGACACGGCGGCCCAGGCGAAAGTCAACATGTATCCCGATCACGCGATCCCCGGCCTGGAACAGCCGCTGAGCACGCGCCCCGTGGAATCACGTGACCTGTTTTGGACCGCCTATCAGAAACCGTCCCTGATGCTCCATCTCTTGCGGTACGAGGTGCTTGGCAAGGAGGTGTTTGATCCGGCCTTCCGGGCGTACACGGCGGCCTGGGCCTTCAAGCATCCGACGCCGGCGGACTTCTTCCGCGTGATGCGGAACGAGACCGGAGTGGACCTGGACTGGTTCTGGCGCGAGTGGATCTACACGACCGCCCGACTGGACCAGGCGGTCGATTCGGTCACCGTCGGTCCGGACGAAACGGTCATCCATCTCTCCAATCGCGGCACGATGGTGATGCCGGCGGAGCTGGCCGTCAGCTTCGCCGACGGCAGCAGCGCGACCGTTCGCCTTCCCGTCGACATGTGGAATCTTGGCTCCCGGTTCCAGTACCACCTGGGCGGGCCACGTCGAGTGACGGCGGTCCAGCTCGATCCGCGGAGGGTGTTCCCGGACATCGAGCGGCAGAACAATCGCTGGCCCCGGTGAGGGTTCCTTGGGAACCTGGGGGGGGACAGCCGGGATAGACGGATGAGCAGGATGGAAGGCGCGCCTCCCTGCCGCTCATCCCGCCGCTTTGTCGATGATCCATTGTGGGACGAGCTGGAACGACCAGTCGACCCGTGACCGTAGGGAATGAACGTGGTGAACGCCAATCGTCCCGCCCTCACGCGTACCTCCGTGCTGCTCCTGCTCGCCCTTGGCGGATGTGGCCCGAGCACCGAGCCCGCAAGCGGGACCCTACGAGTCTTGTTCATCGGCAACAGCCTGACCTACGCCAATGACCTGCCGGCAATGGTCGCCGGGCTTGCGGACGGCACGGCCGGCGCCCCGCACATCGAGGTGCGGGACGTGAGCAACCCGAACTACGCGCTGGAGGACCATTGGGCGAACTCCCGGACAGGGAACGTGTTGGACGAGGGCGGCTGGGATGTCGTCGTGCTCCAACAGGGCCCGTCGTCTCTGCCGGAGAATCAAGCCAACCTGCGTTTCTGGGCGGCACGATTCGCCGACCGCATCCGGGCGCAAGGAGGGCGGCCAGCCCTGTACATGGTGTGGCCCGATAGCACGAGGTTGGCCTTCTTCGATGCGGTGCGGGAGTCCTATCGCGCCGCGGCCGACACGGCCGATGCGGACCTGTATCCCGCGGGCGAGGCATGGCGCGCCGCATGGCGCGAAGACCCATCGCTCCCCCTGTACGACGTCGACGCGTATCATCCGAGTATGTTGGGATCCTACGCCGCCGCCCTCACCATTTACCGCGGGCTCACGCAGCGCAGCGTGGTGGGGCTCCCGGCACCCCCTGGTGTTTCTGCCGACGTCTCCGCCCTTCTCCAGCGGGCTGTCGAAGGAGCCACGGAGGCGTTCGGGCGGCAAGCGAAGTGAACCGGTCGGGGGTCGCATCGCCGTCACGCTGGCCCGATCGAGCTAACGCGCCCAGATTTGCGATTGGTCACCGACAAATGGCAGGCGGCCGTCGGTCCATGGCTGTCCGCTTTGGGGGGGGTCGCGCGTCCTAGGCGGCCGCCGCGAACGCCGCGAACGCCCGCACGATCTCGCCGGCGGGGAGCACCTCGTGGATGTCCCGCACGCTACGTCCCGCCTGCCAGTAGTCCGAGCCGCCGGTCTCGTCGAGCGATGCCCGCTTGAGCTGCCACAACGATCGGAGCGCATAGATGGTGCGCATCAGGTGCTTCGTCCGCCGATGGCGCAGCATCCAGCGCGCGACCGGCCCGGCTCGAAGTCCCAGTCGCTCGACGTACGGTGTCCGGATCAGCGCCACCGGGACACCGGTCAGGCGTTCGCTCAGCACGATGTCGTCCTCGGAGGCGCGGAGAATGGCGTCTTTGTACGCCGCGCTCGCGCGGCACTCGCGAGTGGCAATGAAGCGCGTCCCAAGTTGCGCGCCGGCGTATCCGAGACGGAGCGCGTCCACGAATCCCTGGGCGTCACCGATTCCCCCAGCACATACGAGCGGAACGCCGAGGTCGCCCAGCTCGTCCCTCAGTTCCTCCGCCGACTTCGGACCGGCGTGGCCGCCGGCGCGCCGATTCACCGCGATGAGACCATCCACGCCGCCGTCCAGCCCCTTGAGGGCCCACTTCCGCTCGGTGACGTCGTGGTAGACCACGCCGCCCGCTGCGTGCGCGCGCTCGGCCACCCACCGGGGGTTGCCAAGCGAGGTGATGAAGAAGCGCACGCCCTCTTCCAGGGCGCCGTCCACCCAGCGGTCCATCCGCTCCCGGTAAGCGCGCGATGACGCCTCGATCAGAGCGTTCATGCCGATTGGTCGATCGGTGAGCCGGCGAATGAGCCGCAGGCCTTCGCGGTAGTCGTGGCCGTGGACGAAGGTGAGGGAGATGGGTTGCACGATGCCGATGCCGCCCGCCGCCGACACGGCGGCGACGAGCTCGGGGTTGCTGCAGGGGTACATGGCGCCGCAGATGAGCGGGACCTCGATCCCGGCGTGACGCGTGAGCGCCGTCTCGAGGGCGACGCTCACCGCGGCCCCAGGCGCCAGCGCACCGTGACCCGCGCAACCACGTCACCCTCGGCGTCGACGATGTTCGCGCACGCGGTGTGATCCACCGGCTCGGTCACGCGGGGCACGGTGCAGTGACATTCGGTGGTGAGGCGGCCGCGCGCCTTCTTCTCGTACTCGATGGTGAGCTGGGTCGGGATGCCGCGCACGGTCGGTGGAAGGGCGGTGCTCATCGCGAGGCCGGTCGTGAGCTCACCGAGGTTCGCGAGCGCGATGGCGTGGATGGAATCGAGGTGGTTCCGGACGCGCCGCCGGTCCTCGAGCTCGATCCGGGCGTGGCCCGCCGACAGCGATCGGACGCGGGCACCCATGCTGCCCGAATAGGGCGCCAGGCGCCCGACATACCAGCTGAAGAGCAAGCTGCCGCCCGGAAACGCCGTGAGGGTGTTCCACGCCGCCAGCAACGCGGCACCCGGCGACTCGTGTTTCCGGCTCATGGGATCAGGCGCATGGATATGCGGCAATCTACGCGCTCGGTTCCGCCCCGCGCTTGACGTACGGACGAGAGACGCCATACTCGGTCCCGACCGTGTCAGCGGGGGACCGTGGTTTCAGACCGTACGTCCGCTCCCAGCTCGTTTGCGCACGCCTTCGGCCCGGGATTGCTCTGGGCGGCGGCCGCCATCGGGGTGTCGCACCTCGTGCAGTCGACGCGGGCGGGCGCCAACGCGGGGTTCGGTCTCGCGTGGGTGATCCTCGTCGCGCTGGTCCTCAAGTACCCGTTCTTCGAGTACGGTCCCCGGTATGCGGCGGCGACCGGCGAGAGCCTCGTGGAGGGGTATCGCCGCGTCGGGCGGT
>CAYWNR010000206.1:0-6611 GCA_964459705.1 uncultured Gemmatimonadaceae bacterium
GTGGCGGGATACGCCGAGAAATCCGCGTCGGCGCGGGCACCGGCCCACCGCACGGTGCCGTAGGCGCCAACGGGACCGCGATCCACGCGTACCTTGGCGGAGACCGCGTCCGTTGGCCGCCGCAGGAGGTGCGCGCCGAGTCGGAATGCCGCATCATCCGCGGGGAGGACGCCGGCGTCGGTGACCGCGGTCATGAGATGCGTGTATTGCACCTCGACGCGCAGGCTCACCAGCGGCTCGAGGATGGCCTCGAGCTCCACGCCGTCGGCTTTGGCTGCCGCGACGTTGACATAGTTGGCCCCCGCCAGGCTCACGGGTGAGGCGCTGTACTGGATCAGGTCGCGAAAGCGCTGGCCGAAGTAGGATCCGCTGAGCCGGGCGCGACCGTCCCACATCACGCGTTCCACCCCGGCCTCCCAACTCTCCGCACGCTCCGGCGCGAGGTCCGGATTCCCGACCACGAACCCGCCGCCGAACTGCTCGAAGAACGTCGGCTCCTTGAAGGCGGTCCCCGCGGAAGCGAACGCCCGCAATCCAAACGGCGCCCGCGCGCTCGCGCCAACACGCCATGTCACGAACGTCCCGAAACGCTGGTTGTCGTCGAGTCGGAGCCCGGTGGTGATCGCCAGCGGCCCACGCGTGAAGGCCCCCTGCGCGTAGCCGGCCCAGTTGTGACGCGTCGCATCCGACGCACTGGAGTACGGGCCGAACTCGCTCTGCGACTCGCTGGTGCCTCGGTCACGCTGGTGTTCGTAGGTGGCCCCGGCGGTCAACGTGGTACCGCGCCACGCATCCCAATCGAGCCACGCGTCCGCCGATTGGCGGTCGAGATCGCGCTGGCTGCGGTAGGTGTACACGCCAAGCGTGTCGCCGGGACCGTCGAGCGTGTCGTCGATGCCGCCGCCAATCCCGTTGCTCCGCAACGCCACGTGCGCGCGCGCGCGTGCATGCAGCCGCCGGTTCAGCTGGAATCCAATGGTCGTGACGCGCGTCAGTTGCCGCTGATTGGCATCCACCACGAGACCGGCTCCATCCGTCGGATAGCGCAACGTGCCGCTCGTGGTGCGAAGCGTGACGTCGGCCGAGGTACCGGACGTCGGCGCGACGTGCACGTGCCCGTCGAACGTGGCGTTCTCAAACCCACTGTTCAGGTCGTAGAGACCGTCCGTGGTGCGCCAGGCGGCCGCCACGGCGTACGATGCCCCGCCATCGCCGCCGGCAACCCGCGCATCCAATTCCACCGCGTCGCGGGTACCGGTGCGGGCGTGGCCCTGCACCACCGACCCGCCGCCGCGGGTGAACAGCTGCACGACGCCCGAGACCGCGTCCGAGCCATAGAGCACGCTCGCGGGCCCGCGGACGATCTCGATGCGCTCGACGTTGTCGATGGTGAGGTTGGCGAAGTCGTACGCCCCACCAGGCTCGTTGAGCGGCACGCCGTCCAGCAGCACTTTGACGTAGTCGCTCTCGCCGCCGCGCACGAACACCGACGTGGCCGAGCCGGGTGACCCCGTCTGGACGACAGTGAGCCCGGCCAGTCCTTCCAGCGCCTCCGCCACGGTGCTGACGCCCGACGCGCGCAGATCCGCCGCGGTCAGGACGGTGACGTGCCCCGCTACGCGATTCGCTCGCATCGGCACCCGTGTCGCCGTCACGACGATGGGGTCGAGTGTCGTCGTGTCGCGTGCTTCCTGCGCCGCGAGGGCGCGCATTGGCGCTGCCGCGCACGCAAGAACGACCGCACTCCGCCAGACGATATGTCGATTCATCGAGAGCCTCTCATCCTCATCACGCATAGTGTCCCATGATTTGGTAACGTCTCCTACGTTCGCGAGTGAACTCACGGCTCGGCAGCGGCCCGTGAACGGGCGTGCACATCCCCTCTGCATCGGTAGACGACGCAGAGCCGCGCACGCCGCGTCTCACAGTTCGCCCCGCCGGCCCGCCGGGCCGCCGGCCCGCCGCGGTACCACCTGCACCGCCCCCGCCCACTCGACGATGTCCACCGGCCACGCGAACACGCGCTCGATCACGTCCCGCGTCAGCACGGCGGACGGCGCGCCCTCCGCCACCACCCGTCCCCGGTCGAGCACCGCGATGCGATCTACGAATCGTGCGACGAGGTTCACGTGGTGCGTCACCAGCACCCCCGTGAGGCCGTGATCGTGCACGAGCGATGTGACCAACTCGAACGTTTCCATCTCGTGCCGGAGATCGAGATTCGCCGTGGCCTCGTCGAGCACCAGCACTTCCGGCTCCTGCGCCAACGCCCGCGCCAGGCGGACCCGTTGCCATTCACCGCCCGACAACGCGAGCGTCCAGCGGTCGGCCAGGTGGAGCGCGTCCGCGCGGTGGAGCGCGCGGGTCACCGCCGCTTCGTCGTTGGCGTCGAGCGCGCGGTACGGGCCCGCGTGCGGATAGCGTCCGAGTCGTACGAACTCTCGCACGCGGAGCGGGAACACCGGTTCCTCTCGCTGCGCCACCACCGCCACGCGGCGCGCGAGATCGCGCCGGCGCCACTCATGGACGGGACGGCCGAACGCCGCAACGCTGCCGCTCGACGGTCGGAGCACGCCCAGTACCAACTGCAGCAGCGTGGTCTTGCCGCTCCCGTTGGGCCCGACGATGCCGAGCAGCGCGCCGCGCGGCACATCGAGGTTTGCCCCGGCCACGGCGTCGTCGCGGGCGCCCCGGTAGCGGTAGGAAACATTCCGCACGGTGAAGATCAGATCGCCCATCGGCGCACCAAGACGGCGAAGACCGGAACGCCGAGCACCGCGGTCACGACCCCGACCGGGAGGCTCAGGGGCGCGAACGCCGTGCGGGCCACGGCATCGGCGGCGGCCAACAGCGCTCCACCGAGCAGAAACGCGGAGGGCAGGAGCTTGGCGTGCGTCGAGCCCCAGAGCACACGGATGGCGTGTGGGACCACGAGCCCCACAAAGCCGATGATGCCCGAGACCGCGACGGCGGCGGCGGTGAGGAGCGAGGCGGCCAGGTACAAACGGCGCTTGAGCGGCTCGACGTCGGCGCCGAGGAACCGCGCGGGCTCCTCGCCGAGCGAGAGCAGATCGAGCAGCCGACGGTCGCGGTACAGCAGGGCGAGCGGCAGGATCGCATAGACCGTGAACACGCCGAGCGCATGCCACGACGCGCCGTCGAAGCCGCCGAGGAGCCAGAGCATGGCGCTCCGGAGCCCTTCGGCGGGAGACAGGGCGAGAATCGCGCCGACGAGCGCGGCGGCGAAGCTCCCGACCACGACGCCACCGAGGAGCAGGACGCGCGTATCGAGCACGGCATCGGCGACGACGGCCAACCGATAGACGAGCAGGATGGCGGCGATGGCGCCGACCGCGGCGAGCGCGGGCACACCCCACGCGCTACTCACGCCCGCGGCAATGGCCGCGACCGCCCCGAGACCGGCGCCACCCGAGAGGCCGAGCAGATAGGGATCCGCGAGCGGATTGCGGACCAGCGCCTGGAGTACCGCGCCGGTGACGGCGAGGCTCCCACCAACCAGGAACGCGAGCAGGACGCGCGGGACCCGCAGGTCGCGCACGATCGCGACGGCCGCGTGATCGCCGTGCCCAAGCAGACCCGCGAAGGCGTCGCCGATCCCGAAGCCCGCGGGACCGACCGCGATGCCCGCGGCCACCGCGAGGAGCGCGAGCGCGACCAACACGACCCAGCGATTCACGGTTCCCCGACCAGTGCCGCGCGCAGCGTTCTCACGGCGTCGAGGGCTCGCAGGCTCGGTCGCGCGAACGCGGTCCCCTCGACGCGAATGAACCGCCGCTCGCGCACGGCGCGCACCGCCCGCCACTCCGGACGCTCGGCCCAATCGGGCTCGCGCCCGCCGGTCATCAGGAGCACGAAATCCGGATCCCGCGCGGCGATGGTCTCGATGGTCACCTGGGCCGACGGTTCGGGAAGGTCGGCGAACACATTGGTCGCCCCGGCAAGCGACACCAATTCATGCTGGAAGCTCCCGGCACCGATGACGACGGGCGGCTGGTCCCAGGTGAGCAGCAGGAGGCGACGCCGCGGGGCCGGGCTCACGTGACGGCGCGCCGAGTCCACCTCGGCCGCGAACCAAGCGGCCAGCGAATCGGCGCGCGCGTCCTGCCCCGTCAACGCCCCCAGCCGGCGCGCCGCCGCGGGCACGTCGGCCAAACGGTCCATCGTCAGGGTGACCGTCGGGATTCCGAGATCGGCGAAGCGGGCCTCCGCCGTGGCGTTGGCGCTCGCGGCGTACAGCACCACGAGATCGGGGTTCCGCGCGGCGACGGCCTCGACGTTCGGCGCGAGCCCGTCACCGACCGACGGCACGTCGAGCGCGGCGGGCGGATAGTCGCACCAGCGCGTCCGCCCGACGACCCGGCTGCCGGCGCCGATGGCGAACAACAGCTCCGTGAACGCGGGAGACAACGACACGACGCGCGTCGCGACGCCCGCCCGAGGCGGGGACGCCGGGGCGCATGCGCTCCAGACCAGGAGCGCGACGGCGAGCCTGCGCGCGGCGCTACCCGGAAACGACACGACGCGCTCGACCGTCGGCTGGCGGCAGGTCGGGCGCGTCGTGCAAGACGTATCCTCGGTCCACCGGCCCTCCCTCGAGGGTGCGGAGTGAGGCGGACGGGAACGTCTCCTGGCTCTGGGCGCAAGCGCGCTCGCCTTCCCGGGTTTCCCCAGTGGCGCGTGAGCGGCTTTCGATGCCCTTCACAGTGGCGGGGCCGCGCCGGATTCCCACCGGCTTCCGTGCTCCGCGTCCGCAATGCAGTTGTCGGATCAGATACTACGGCTGGCCGCTGGCCCGCGCAAGCGCGGCCGCGAGCCGCGCCTTGAGCGCCGCTCGACGCTCGCGGTACGTCGTCTCATCCGTGGGAGTGCGATTGGGTTGCCGGTCGTGTTCGGCATCCAGCAACGCGATTTGGCGCGCCAGCGCGTCGGGCGACTCGAACGGTCGCGTGACGACCGCGTTCGGTCGCCGGCGCAGAATGAACGGCATCGCGAACAACAGCAGCGCGGCGGCAATCCCGACGACGAACAGCGTCACCGTGGACGACCGCATTCCGTGCCGCCCGAAGCGGAACACCATCGCGCCACCGCCCGCGGGCGCGGCGCCATCGAACACCGCGAACTGCGCGTCGTTGAAGACCTGCACGCCGCGCCGCGTCACGGGTCCCTCGGCCACCGTGACCGTGGTGTCCTCGAACAGCACGAGGACGCGTTCCATCCGCTGGTCGATCGGGATCCGCAGCTCGCGACCGGACGGCACGTCGTAGCTGACGATGAGTTGCTTCACCCCTGGCGGAATCGGCGCGGTCACGACGAGACTATCGCCGACGAGCTGCACGGCGTCGGGGCTCAGGTCACCCTGGCCCACGTTGAAGTTCACGGCGCCGCTGGGCACGCGTCCCACCCAAGTCGGTCGCGGCGGCTCCCCGGCCACCCGGGCCACGTGCCCATCGTTCGCCAATCCGATCAGCTCCAGCACCGGGTGGCCACCCGTGCTGCCAGCGCCACGCACGATGATATGCCGCTGCGCCACGGAAATCTCGGGGCTCGTGCTGGACGTGTCGAACACCACCAGCGCGGCGATCGAATCCTTCACCGTGGCGCGGGTCAGCGCTTCGGAGAAGTAGGTGATGCCACGATAGGTCGTGCTGACCATGTAGAGCGCCGCCGAATCCGCGTGCGCGACGCCCAGATCGAAGCGGCCCCGCGCGTTGGTACGCATGGAGTCGCGCGCCCCGCCCGCCGCCATCGTCACCTCGTGCAGCACCACCCAGGCCCCGGGAAGCGGCACCGAGTCCGCCCCACTCGCCACGCGCACGGCGCCGCGCAAGCGGACGCCCTGCCCCGCGGCCGGCGGCGCCGCGATCAGCAGCAGGAGAAGCGGCAGCAACGCCCGGTCAGGGCGTGAACTTGCCAAAGTCCTCGGGATCCAGGTTTTCGAGGTAGGCCTTGAGTTGATCCGCGTCGAGCGGCTCGGCGACATCGCTGGACTCAACCGTTTCGATGGACGAGCGCTCGAGCAGCTCGTCGCGGGTGAAGATCGGCGCGTTGAGTCGCAACGCCACCGCGATGCTGTCCGACGGTCGCGCGTCGATCTGAATGATGTGGTCGTCGCGGTGGATGTGCAGTTCCGCGAAATACGTATTGTCCTTCACCTGCGTGATCGTGACGCGGCGGAGATCGCCGCCCAACCCGACGATCAGTTGACGGATCAGGTCGTGCGTGAGGGGGCGCGCGAACTTCACCCCGGCCAGGTGCATCGCGATGGCGCTGGCCTCGGCCGGCCCGATCCAGATGGGCAGAACCCGCTCGCCGTCCTTCTCCTGCAGGATGACGACCGGAGAGTTGGTGGCCCGATCCAGGCCCAGGTGCGCGACGCGAACTTCAATCATGATGATTGCCGATTACCGATTGGCGATTGGCGAATAGCGATTGCCCTTCCCCGTTCCAGTGCCCTGTTCGGCATTCCCTGTTCTGTGTTCGACATTTCCCCGTCAATACCGGTAATGATCGGGCTTGTAGGGACCGTCGACCGGCACGCCAAGGTACTTGGCCTGCTCGGGGGTCATCTTCGTGAGGTGCACGCCGAGGTG
>CAYWNR010000207.1:0-6610 GCA_964459705.1 uncultured Gemmatimonadaceae bacterium
TACGCGTCTTCCCGAGATGACCCGCACCAGGATGACGATGATCGCGATGACCAGGAGAACGTGGATCAGGCCCCCCATGGTGTAGGACGTGACGAACCCGAGTGCCCACAGCACGATGAGGATGATGGCGATGGTCATGAGCATGGTGACCCCTGCCTTCGCTCCGACGGAGCGACTGTGAGATACGGCCTAATACGGTCTGTTCAGGGAGCTCAGCGGAGATACCTGTACAGACCGATGAGCCCGACGACGCCGCCACCCACCATCACGATTGTACCGGTGTCGCCGCCGATGATGGAACCGATCACCAACCCCGCGCCGCCGACGATCATCAGCGCGACATTCGCGCTCTGCGAACCCTGTGCGGGCAGCGGCGTCATAGCTGCGGGTGCGGGCGCCGTCACCGGGGTGACGCGCATGCTGAGCGCCGAGCTCTCGCTCGTGGGCCCGAAAAGGGGCGCGGGGGCGGGTGTGGTAGCCTGAACCGCGGAGACGGTCGGCGCTGCGTTGACGTCCGTGGCCGGCGTCTGCTGCGCGGACAGCGGTGCGGCGAACGCGAGCGCGGCACCGGCTGCGACGAACCATCGGTAGGTAGATGACATGGAGCGTACTCCTGGGTTGAAAGAACCGATCGGCTGGGTCACCGACCGCTGACCTGCCAGAGCTGTTGGCGAGATGTGGCTACGGGGCCCACGACCCACTTGACGAGCTGCCCGGATGCCAGGGGCGTGTCGACGCCTACCTGGTTGATGAGGGCCAGCGTTGCCGCCGAGACCGGCGACGCCCGTTGGTGGGCGAGGGCGGCGATGGTGGTGCGCGCGGTGAGCTTGACGATCTGCACGCGCTGCGGCTGCACGTTCAGCGCCGCGGGATCGGTGAGATCCCGGAAACTGCGTAGCGTGTTTTCGATGGCCGTCCTGTAGGTGGACCAACGCGCCTCGGGCGCGTAGCCGACGAGACCGAAGACGTCGCCCCGGTGCTCTACGAAGAGCACCATGCCCTGAATCGTGCCGTCCGTGGTCGCGGCAGAGAAGGGCGCGCTCACCGTCAGCAGCCCGCTCAGGGTTGCGCGAGAGGTCGCACCGCTCGTGACGCCCTGCTGTGCCAGAAACGCTCGGGCCGCGGCGTCGGCGCTCGCCCCCTGCGCGGGCGACAACTCGACCGCGGCGTCCTGCCCGGGGCTGACGGCGATGACCGCCTGTCTTCCGTTCTGCGTGGCCCATCCGGCGGGGAAGGTGAGCTGGAAGCGCATGTCGGGGTGGATGAACCGACTGCCCTCGAAGTATCCCTCGCGCGGGTTGGCCCCGAAGATCTGCCCGTCGAGGCGCCGCAGATACGAGTCGCGATTCACCACCATGCTCGAGAAGTTCTGCGGCATGGCGGCGATCTGCGCGCTGATCGCCGAGATGCGGTTCCCGGCGCTGGGGTGCGTGTCGAGCCACGTGGGGAGCTGGGCGCCACCTGCCGCCGCGGTCATCTGCTCGAGCATGCGGAACACCTCGGGCATCTGGCGGGGATCGTAGTTGGCGCGGGTCATGTAGCGCAGGCCGAGCTCGTCCGCCTGACTCTCGTCGTCGCGGGAGTACTTGAGATACAGGATGCCCAGCGCCTGGTTTGCGGTGGCCGCGTACTTCGCGACCTGGGCGCTCGCGATGCTGCCGAGGGCGACGCCGGCGCCGATGAGCTGTTGCTTGCTCATCTCGGCGGCGGTGTGGCGGGCGGTGACGTGGCCGATCTCGTGTCCGACCACCGAGGCCAGCTCCGCCTCGGAGGTGATGTGCGTGAGGAGTCCCCGCGTCACGTATATGAACCCCCCCGGGACGGCGAAGGCGTTCACCGCCGGGTCGTCCACCACCCGGAAGGTCCACGGCAGGTTGGGGCGCTCCGAGGTGGCGGCGAGGCGCGCACCGAACTGCTGGATGTAGCTCTGCCACGTGGCGTCGGGGTAAAGGCCGATGGTGGCGATGATGGCGGTGTCGGCCTGGCGTCCCATCGCGATGCCCTGGTCCTCGCTGACCAGCATGAGCTGGTTCTTGCCGGTGGCGGGGTTGATGGCGCAGCCGCCTACCGCGAAGGCGACGACCAGCGCCAGGATCCACGGCACGCTACGCCGCGAATGACCTGCCGTCCGACGGGCATTCCACAGGGAGGGCATCATCCTGGTGTCTCCATTCCGCAGCATTCGATGATCAGCATGAACGCTCGCGGAGCGACGTGGCGGCGACCATCCGTCGGCGGAATGAAAGACGACCTAGGCTCGGTGCGTCAGAATAGGGGGTTCCGGCCCCCTGAACGGACTAGCCCCTTCGTGTGAGGAGCGCGCAAGCCGTGGTCCCACAACGGATTGCGGGGTGCTCTACTCGGATTCGGGCGTGGGCCGGCCGGCCTTGTGGGCGTACGCGGCCACCTGGAGGCGGCTGTGGAGCTCCAGCTTCTCCAGGATGTTGCGCACGTGGCTCTTCACCGTATGGATGGACAGGTGGAGGTGACGGGCGATCTGCTGGTTGCTCATGCCGTCGGCGATGAGGCCGATGACATCGCGCTCGCGCTTCGTCATCCTCACGGCTCGAATCGAACCGGCCTTGGAGATGTCGGCGGCGTGGTCCGCGATGTGGGACAGGAGGGGGCTGGCAAGGACCGGCGGGAGCACATCATGGCCTTCGGCGACCATGCGGATGGTCTCGACGAAGGCGTCGACCGACGCCTCCTTCACGACGAAGCCCGACGCTCCGCGGCGCACGAACTCGACGACTTCTTCGGGTGCCGGAAGCATGTCCATCACGATGACCCGGGTCGGGTGGGCGCTCTGGGAGATGCGGGTCACCAGTTCACGGCAGTCGTGACAGCCCAGGCTCGCGTCCACCAGTACCACCCGCGGCATGGCCTCGCTCAGACGGAGCAGGGCGTCGTCGGCATCCTCGGCGACCGCCACCACGTGGATGTCCGGCTCCCGGTCCAGGATCGCCGCGATGCCTTCACGCAGCAGTCGATTGTCCTCCACGAGCAAGACAGAAATCGACGGTGGCGATGAAGCGCCTCCGTCGACGTTGCCTCGTTCGCTCGCCGTGTTCCGCCTACTGCTCCCTCTTTCCATGGGCGTAAGCCGCGATCTGCAACCGGGTGTGCAGCGTGAGCTTCTCCATGATGTTGCGGACGTGGCTCTTGACGGTATGGGTCGCGATGTGGAGTCGCTTGGCGATCTCCTTGTTGCTCATGCCTTCCGCGATGAGGTTGATCACCTCGCGTTCGCGCGGGGTCATGCGCACGGCATCCAACGTGATGGGCCGCCCCCTGGCGACGGCTTCTCTCGCGATCTGCGAAAAGAGCGCGCCCGTCATCTGGGGCGGCAGGACATGGGCGCCTTCCGCCACCGACCGGATGGTGGCCGCCAGATCGTCGAGGGTGGCATCCTTCATGATGAAGCCGGAGACGCCGACGTTGACGTACTCCACGATCTCCTCGTGCACCGGAAGGAGATCCATGACGACGATCTTCGACTCCGGAAACTCCTTCCGGACCTTTTCCGCCACGCGCAGGCTGTCGCCGTTCCGCAGCCCCAGGTCCAGGAGGACGACATGTGGGTTCGTCCGCCTCAGCAGCTCCGTATCCGCACTCGAGGCGGCGGCCACGACCTGGAGGTCCGGGAGCTGATTGAGGAGCGCGGCGATTCCTTCGCGGACGAGGCGATTGTCCTCGATGAGCGCTACGGAGATCAGGTCGGTATCGCTCACGGCCCCCCCCAAGGAGTCGGTGCCCTGCAAGGAAGTAGATTCACCTTGAACGTAGGCGTGTCAAGGATTGATTACCACCCTGACCGACCCGAGGGGGGGGCACCAATGCCTTACCGAGACCCGCTCGTGGCGGCCTGATTCGCATAGATCGCTACCTCGATGCGGCGGTTTTCCTGCCGGCCGCTGTCGGTGCCGTTCGACGCCACCGGTTCCGATTCGCCCCTGCCGGCGGTATGCAGGCGGCTCGATGCGACGCCCTGCATCTCGAGATACGCAGCAGCCGCTTCGGCGCGGCGCAGGGACAGGTCCTGGTTGTACTCGGTGCTGCCCGTGGCGTCGGTGTGGCCGACGATGAGCAGCTCGGTGTTCGGATACTGGTTCAGGCTGGCCGCGAGGTTCCGCAGATTCGTTGCGGCCGCGGAGCGGATGGCGGAGGAGTCGAAGTCGTAGAGGAGACCCGACGCGAACGTGAGCTGGATGCCTTCTCCCACCCGCTCCACCGCCGCGTTCGGGATTTCGGCCTTCAGCTCGTCGGCCTGCTTGTCCATCTGATGCCCGATGACCATCCCTGCGGCGCCACCTACGACCGCGCCGATGATGGCCCCGCGCGCCGTCGATCCGGTGTTGTTTCCCACCACCGCGCCGGCGGCGGCGCCGACCGTGGCTCCGACCGCCCCGCCCTTTGTCTTGTTGCTGAGGGCGCAGGCGGTGGACGTCAATGCCACGGCGATCAGCAACGCGACGCGTGCCGGACGTGGGATTCGTGTGGGCCAGTTCATGGTGCTCATGGGGTGCCTCGGATAATGGGAACCGCGTCCGTGGGCCGGATGCGGCGTGGAACGCGACACAGGCTCACTCCAGGGGACCGCGTCGTGGGTTCTTGCCGGGAACCCGGGGCCGCGTCGTGGAGGTCGTGCTCGACGGGTCACCCGCGTGGGGCGGGGGTGGCCGGTCGTCCGGGACGGACAGGGGAACGGTGAGCGCGAATCCCATCTTCAACGTCATCATCTCGGCTTCCAGCTTTCGGTTGACCTCGCGACCCTGCTGCGGGTCGTCGCTCACGATGAGGATGTGCGTCATCTGTGGATCGAAGACGATCCTGCCTGCCCAGGTCCGCTTGCCGCGCAGGGCATCGTCGTGCTCTTCGTCGAGGAGTCTCTGGATCGTGTCCAGGCCGTCCTCGGCCTGGGCGGGCACAATGTCATAGGCATACGCCCAGAGAGCCTTCCTGGGCGGGCCGTGCTTGTTGTTGAGCATTTCATGTCCCCGCACATCGGAGCGGTGAACGGCCAGACCGACCCATCGCCGGGCCGTTGGGCAACGACCGACAGCGGCAGGATCGGCCACTATACAGGACGGTATATGGCTCGTGGTGTGCGGGTAATCGCCCAAAGGGATGAGCGAAGGACTAGGCATGTCCGTCTAGCTCTTCCGCGGTGGCACGAGCAACAGCCCCGCGCCGATGATCACGGCGCCGACGCCGAGCCAGATGGGAACGGCGACGGTCCGCCTGTCCTTGAATGTCATCGAGAACGGGCCCATCTGTGTCTCCTGTGTGCTCCGCGTATACGTGAAGCCCCCGTACGCGAGCCCCAGGACACCTGCGGTGATGAGCACGATGGCGATGGTCTTGACTGTGTTCATTTCGAACTCTCCATGGAGGGCGCCCGGACGAGCGGCATCGATCCGTTCCCGAATAATCCGCGCCGGGATGCCGGCCGCACGAGCGATCCGGCGCGTCCCGGCGCGTTTCCTGTCCCGATGGTCGCGACTATCTCCCGTGGGAGCTCGTCGGATTCTGCTTGTCGAGCAGAAGATCGACCACCATCTCCTTCAGCTTCCGGTTCTCGACCCGGAGCTCTCGCACCCCGCGCACCTCTCCCGCCGGCGCGTGTTCATACTTCTGGCGCCAGCGGTAGAACGTGGTCTGCGTGATGCCCAGCTCCCGGCATACCTGCACGGCGGGCGTTCCGGCTCTGACGCGCCGGAGGGCCTGCACGATCTGGTCCTCAGTGAATCTGCTGGGTCGCATCGCTGCCTCCGTCTCCGAGAGCGCCCCGCGATCGGAGGTCTGCCGGGCGCGGTGGACCGCGCCCGGCACATCCCCGGTGTCGAGCCCAGGCATGGCCTCGGGCGTACACGCCTACGGCTCTCTGGAGTCGGCGACGATGACGACGTGGAACACCGCCCGACGGTTCGGCGCCTGGCCCGCGCGACCCGATGCCTCGGTCACGGGCTGGCTCTCGCCCCTGGACTCGATCACGATGCGGTCCGCATTGATGCCACGCGACACGATGTATGCCTTCGCCGCCTCGGCGCGGCGCATGCCCAGCGCCATGTTGTAGGCGCCGGTGCCGGCTTCGTCGGTGTGCCCGACGATGGAGATGGTCATGTCCGGGTTGTCACGAAAGACCTGGACCTTGTCGTCGAGGATCGTCCTGGCCGAATCCGTGAGTGCCGACTTGTCGAACGCGAAGTGGATCATGGCTTGCATCGTCGCCACTTCGGCGGAGGTAGCGCCCGGTTCGACTGCCTGCGCGTTTCGCAGAGAATCGCGAAGCGCCTGCAACGCAGCGTCGCGGGCACGGAGGCGGCGGGTCTCCGCCGCGCTCACCGAGTCCTGATTCATCACCATCTGCGGCATGGATGTCGGTCCGGGGACCGTCACCGTGTTGGTGACGTGTGAGGGATGGCGGTACAGGCTGATGCCCACGCGCAGGCTCCTGTACGACTTCCAGTCTTCGTTGGCGAGCCAGTCCCACACGCCATCCACCCGGAACGCGGCGTGGTCGCCCAACGCGATCTTGAATCCGGCCAACGCGTCCACGCCGTAGCTGTGCAGGAAGTTGGTCTCCGTGGAGACTGGGGCCCCCCCCCCC
>CAYWNR010000208.1:0-6568 GCA_964459705.1 uncultured Gemmatimonadaceae bacterium
CCCGGCGACAGAAAGTCCGCGTCGAGACTTTGCACGCCCATCGCGGGGAATTGCAGCCACGCGGGCCATCCGAACCGGGCGGCGCCGTAGGCGAAGATCAGCACCAGGACCAGGGCGACCCAGTACGCCGGCAGCCCGTACACCACCACGGTGGCGGTGGTCAGCAGGGTGTCGACCGGGCGGGCGCGCTTTACCGCCTGCAACAATCCGACGATTATCCCTCCGACGTACGTGACGAGCAGGGACGCGCCCGACAGGAGGAGTGTGGCCGGGAGCGCGGCGCCGAGTACGGCGGTAACGGGGCGCTGCCGCGCCAGGCTCATGCCCCAGTCCCCGCGGACGAAGTCGGCGAGCCACGTCAGGTAGCGGATGGGGAGTGGGCGGTCGAGGCCCAGAGCGTGCCGGGCCGCTTCGAGGTCGGCGGCCGACGCCGTCGGGCCCACCCACGCGCGCGCGGGGTCGCCCGGGGCCAATTGCAGCAGGACGAACGCGACCGTGACCACGGCGAGCACGAGTGCCAGCCCTGAGAGGAGCCGAACGACGATCCGACGCCACATGGTGGAGAAGGCTGTGCGTCGTTGGGGTGCCGCGTCAAGCGCGGCGCTGGCGATCGCCGTAACGGTCGGAGCGTGCGAGCCGCGCGCCACCGACCGCGCGACGGTGCTCTTTGCGTCCGGCGCGGACTTGCAGTCCATCAACCCGCTGGTGGCCGTGCATCCACTCGCACGCCAGGTGCAGAAGCACCTGCTGTTCCTGACGCTGGCGGCGTACGACAGCGCGCTGCAGCCGGTGCCGCGGCTGGCGCGCTGGACGTGGTCCGCCGATCGCACGCAAATCGTCTTTCATCTTCGCGGGGATGTACGTTGGCACGATGGGGTGCTGACCACTTCCCGTGACGTCGTCTGGACGCTCGAGCATGCGAAGGATCCCGCGGTGGCGTTCCCGCGCGCGGGGGAGCTCCGCACGCTCGCGGCAGTCACCGCGTCGGACGACTCTACCGTCACGCTCCGGTTCTCCGCTCCGCAACCGGTCTTCCCGGACGTGCTGACGGATCTCTCGATTCTCCCCGCGCACTTGTTCGAAGGGATCGAGGGAGCCGCGATCCGCGATGCCGAGTTCAACCGCGCTCCCGTGGGGAACGGGCCGTTCGAGTTCGTGGAATACCGCCCCAATCAGCGCTGGGTGTTCCGCCGCCACGAGGGCTTTCCCGCGGACTTAGGTGCGCCCGGCATCGACCGGTTCGTGGTCGTCGTGGTGGACGAACCGGCGACCAAGTTGGCGGCGTTGACGTCGGGGGAGCTGGATTTCGCCGGGATCAGTCCGGCCCACGTACCGTTCGTGCGGGAGAACCCTCGGCTCCGCGTCATCGACTATCCGATCTTCTTGAGTTACGCCGTGGTGTTCAACGTCCGGCGCGCTCCATTCGACGACGTCCGCGTTCGGCGGGCGCTGTCCCGGGCGATCGACCGCAAGGCGCTGATCGACGGGACCCTGTCCGGCTTCGGAACCCCCGCCGACGGTCCGGTGTCGCCTGAGCACCCGTGGTATCTGGCCGACACGATGCCGAAGTCCTCGCCCGACGAGGCGCGCGCGATGCTCGACAGCGCCGGCTGGCGTCTCGACGCGGATAGCGTGCGGGCGCGCGGCGGTCAGCGGCTCGAGTTCGATCTGCTCACGGTCGGGAGCGGCGATCTTGCGCTCGAGCAGATGCTCCAGGCGCAGTGGCGCGCCATCGGCGTCCGCATCCGCATTCGCCGCCTCGAGTTGGCGACGTTCCTGGCGCTCGCGCAGGGTCCCGATCGCGACTTCGACGCGCTGGTCACGGGCATCCCCGGCGTCATGTCGCTGGGACACGTGGCCGCGATGTACGACGGGAACGGCCCGCTGGCCTACCCGGGCTATGCGGCTCCGGACCTGTCGGCCGCGTTCGCGCGGGTCCGCGCCGCGCGCAACGAGGCGGACCTGATATCCGGATGGCGGGACGTGCAACGGGCGCTCCGGCGGGGTGAGCCGACGGCGTGGCTATATCACGCGCGCGGGGTACAAGGGGTGGCACGCCGGATCGAGGGGGTGAGCATCGACTTGCGAGGAGAGCTGGCGGGCGTAGCCGACTGGCGAATTGCGGGAACGAGTCCACGCGGAGCCGATCACCGATGAGGACGGAGCTGCCACCGCGGGTGCGGGCGCGGGCGCCGGTCCGCGTGGACTTCGCGGGCGGATGGTCCGATGTCCCGGCGTTTGCCGAGGCTGAAGGCGGCGTGGTCGCGAACGCGGCAGTGACGCTCTACGTGCACGTGGACGCGCTGATGGGAGGGCGGGGTATCCGGCTCGTGGCGGAGGACCTCGGTGACCGCGTCGCGGTCGCCGGCCCGGCCGGGCTGGCCTACGATGGGCGGCTCGACCTCCACAAAGCCGCGCTCAACATGTTGCCGGTGAGCGGTGGGATCGAGCTGTTGACCCGCTCGGACGTACCACCCGGCTCCGGGTTGGGAGCGTCCGGTGCGCTGGACGTCGCCCTCGTTGCCGCGCTCGCGCGGTACCGGGAGGAGGCGTACGATCGCGCGGAACTGGCGGAGCTGGGGTTCCACCTCGAGGCGGTGGAGCTGGGCTTCACCGGTGGGCGGCAGGATCAGTACTCGGCCGCGTTGGGCGGATGGCAGGAGCTCCGGTTTGGCGGCCACGGCGTGGTAGTGCACGCCATCCGGCCGGAACGGGATGCGGTGATCGAGCTGGAGGCCATGCTGCTGGTGGTCTATACCGGGCAGTCGCACTTCTCGATGCAAACGCATGAGCGGGTGTGGTCCGCGTTTGCCGAAGGACGGGGCGGCGTGGCCGACGCGCTCCGCACGATCCGCGATCTCGGGACCTCAGCGGCCGACGCGCTGCGGGCCGGTGACTGGCAGGCGCTGGCGAACGTCGTGGACGCGAACTGGGAGCAGCAGCAGCGACTGGACGGCACGATTGCGACGCCCGGTGTGCGCCGCGTGGAGGAGGCCCTGCGGGCCGCCGGCGTGTGGGGGCTCAAGGCGGCGGGCGCGGGCGCCGGGGGATGCCTGGTCGCCATCGTGCCGCCGGATGCGCGCCATGCCGCGGTGGCGGCGGCGACGGCCGTCGGCGCCCGCGTGCTCGAGTGCCGCTTCGATTTTGACGGCGTGACCGTGTGGGACGAGGATGCGCCGAACGCTGGAGGCTGACCTCGCCGACCGGCGGTCCGCCGTGGCCGCGACGCCGGTGCTCGCGCGGGTTGCCTCGCGTCTGGAGACGCTGCTCGGCGGACTCACCGAGGGACCGGTGTACATCCCCGCGGACAAGGCGTTGCTCTCCCAGGACGGCGGCATCTGCCCGACGGACGGATCGCGTCTGCTGTTCGATCCCGACGCACCATTCGAGCACAGATGTGCGCGCTGCGGCGCCGTCGTTTCCGGGCGGCGCCACCATCGCGCCTGGGTGACGCGCTATCAGCTGTGGTTGAGCGAGCGGACCGTCCATCTCGCGCTGCTCGGCGCGCTGCTCGATCGGCGGCGCTTGCGCGCGCGCGCGGCGGAGATCCTGGTGTTGCTCGCCGAGCGGTATCGCGACTATCCCAACGAAGACAACGTCCTGGGGCCGACGCGGCCGTTCTTCTCGACGTATCTCGAGTCCATCTGGCTCGCGCAGCTCGGCGTGACGCTGTCGCTGCTCGATGCGTCGGCGCCGGACGTGATAGGCGAAACGGATCGCGGGCGCGTGTGCGACATGCTGCGTGAATCCGCGTCGCTGGTCGGATCGTTCGACGAGGGCTGGTCCAATCGGCAGGTGTGGCACGCCACCGCGCTGGCCAGCGCGGGCGCTGCCTTGGGCGACCGCGCGCTGCGGACGGCGGGCATCGACCGGCTGGCATCCCTGCTCCGCGCGGTCGACGCCGACGGGTTCTGGTTCGAAGGAGAGAACTACCACCTCTTCGCGCTCCGAGGGTTCCTGCTCGGCGCCGAAGTGGCGCGGTGGCACGGGCGCGATCTCTATCGCGATGGTCGCCTGGGGGCGATGTACGGAGCGCCGATAGCCACACTCCTTCCCGACCTGACACTCCCCGCGCGCGGCGACGCGCCCTATGGCGTGAACGTTTCCCAGCCGCGCTTCGCGGACCTGTGGGAGATGGGGCGCGCCCGCACCGCCGACCCGCGGTTGGAAGCCGTGTTGCGCGTGCTGTATCAGGCCGACCGTCCCGAGGGCGACGACCTCGGTCGCGCCGAGCTCGCCGAGCAGGAGCAGAACCAGGCGCCCGCGCGCCTGCATCGCGACCGCCTGGGATGGAAGTGTCTCCTATGGATGCGTCCCGACGATCCCGGAGACGTGGACCTCGAGTGGGCGTCCGCGGCGCTCCTCGAGCGACAAGGACTCGCCGTGCTCCGTCCCGATGCGGAACGGATGGTGAGTCTCGAGTGCGGTCGACCGGGCGGCGGGCATGCGCATCCGGATCGCTTGCATCTCTCGCTTTACTGGGACCGTTCGGTGCTGGCGGACTTCGGCACGGCGTCGTACGTGTCTCCGTCGTTGCACTGGTACCGGTCGGCACTGGCGCACAACGCTCCCGGCGTAGCGGGCTTCGGGCAGGCGCCGGCGCAGGGCGCGTGCGACGGCCTTGGGTTCCAGGATCCATGGTTGTGGTGCAGTGCGCGAGTGCCGGACTTGGCGGGCGCGGGCACCGAGGTGGCGCGCTGGGTGGTCGCGGGACCGGAGTGGGTACTCGACGTCGTGTCCGTTCGGGCTCCGGACGATGTCACGATCGACCTCCCCGTGCATCCGCTTGCGGGAGTTCCGGCCGGCGACACGGAAGGGACCGTGCTAGCCGCGCTCGGCGACGCCGGTCACGAAACCGGGTACGACCGCCTGCAAGAGGTCCGTCCACTGCCGCCGGAGCCTGTGCGCTCGGTGTCGCTCGGCGGCGATCTCCATCTCCAACTCGCGACGCGTGACGGCGAGCGGGTGTTCACCGCCGTGGCTCCCGGCCCGCCGGGCGCCGATTTCGCGGACGGCGCGCCGCTCCGCTTCCTGGTGCGGCGCGCCGCCGGTGCGGGTCGGTGGATTCAGCTCATCGGCCCGGCGGCGGCAAAAGTGCACGAGGACGGTGACACGATCGTGATCGAGATCCCCTCCGGTCGCACCGAGGTGCGGGAGCGCGCGGGAGGTGTGGAGATCAGGCCGGATACCGGAGCGCCGACGTCGTTCGCGCGCCGGCCGATGCCGCGGTCGCAGGGTGACGTGGTATTCGAGAACCCACCGACACCGGTCGCCATCCCGTTATGGGACGACGCACGGCAGCCGTTCGCTCCCGACGCACCGGTTGCCACGTGGCGCTTGGGCGCCCAGCACTATCGGCGCTCGGAACGGAGCCACGCCGAGCGCGGCGGCACGACGGCGGCGGTCGAGGTGGCGGGGCAGGGGGATGCGCTCTGGGTTCGCGTCCGGGTCGCAAAACCCGAGGTCGTCGTTCGCGATTCCGCCGCGCCCGACCCGGCCCTGGACAACGAGGTCGCCGACATCCACTCTGACGGCGTGCAGGTGTACGTGGGGCGCGAGCACTGGGCGGGCCTGGTGGCGCTGCCCGATCTGGATGGCGGCACGGTGCGGGTCCGGGCGGTAGCGGGGAGCGCGGCCAATGCCGAGTCGGTGAGCGGCTCGAGCGCGCGCACGCCCGACGGGTACGTGATGACGCTCCGCATTCCGCTGGGAAGGCCGCTCGAGCGTGGCGAGCGGCTCCGCTTCACGGTGACGGTCAACGAGATGGTGTCCGGGCGCATGCGGCGCGCGGGTCAGCTGGCACTCAGCGGCGGTGGTTGGGTGTGGTTGCGCGGCGACCGGGAGTCGCCGGCCACGGCCGTGGAGGTCGAGATCGCATGAGCGTGGTCGTCGTGCTCGACGAGCCGCAGGATCTCGTCAACATCGCCGCCATCGTGCGCGCGATGAAGAACTTCGGGTTCAAGGATCTACGTCTGGTCCGGCCGGCGGAGTACGACACCTTCCGCATCGAAGGGATTGCCCACAAGACCGCGGACATCCTGAAACGGGTGAAGCAGTACGAGAGCCTCGACGACGCGCTGGCCGATTGCACGATGGTGGTCGGCTTCACCGCGCGCGGGCGCACCGCCAAGCTGAATGCCGCGCGGCCGCGGGAGAGCGTCCCGGAGATTCTGGAGCGGTCGGCGGAAGGGCGGGTGGCGCTGCTCTTTGGGCGGGAGGATCGTGGGCTCAGCAACGCCGCGCTCGATCGGTGCGACCGTACCGTCACCATCCCCACGAATCCGAAACACTCGTCGCTCAACCTCGGGCAGGCGTTCTGCGTCGCGGCGTACGAGATGTTCGTGCAAGCGGGCAACCTCCCGGACCTCAAAGCCCCGCGGCGGGCCGCGCCGCTGGCCACGCAGGCAGCGGTGGAACGGGCGGTGGAAGCGGCGCGCCAGGCCCTCGACGCCGTCGAGTTCTTCAAGGGCAGAAACCCCGAGATCATCATGCGCACCGTCCGGACGGTCGTGCACCGGACACCGCTCGATGCCCGGGAGGCAAAGCTCCTCACGGCCATGTGCATCGA
>CAYWNR010000209.1:0-6554 GCA_964459705.1 uncultured Gemmatimonadaceae bacterium
GGCGAAGTACGGCAACGCGTGGGACGCGATCGCCACGATCAACAAGAAGCTGGCGTCGCTGGACTTGCATCGTCGTTACTACTCGTTCAACGCGATGGGCACGCGCCTGCTCGGCGTGGCCGGGACGCTCGTGCAGGCGCCCGCCGAGATGGCCAAGCCGGACGGCGAGCGCATGGGCATCTACCGCGAGGGCAATCGTCGACGCTTGGAGCGCATGCTCGCGGGGCAGACCGACACGCTCATGGAGCGCATGATGCTCACGGCGTGGCTGCAGGCGATGGCCAAGGACCTGCCCGCGACCGATCCGGTGCGGCGGGCGGCCCTGGGGGGCCGGACGCCGGAGGCCGCGGCGGCGGCGATGATGTCGCGTACCGTGCTCACCGATCCGAACCAGGTGCACGCGCTCCTGGAGGGTGGCGAAGCCGCAAGCGCCGCCTCGAACGATCCCTTCGTCAAGCTCGCGCGCGTGATCGATCCGCTCGAGCGGGAAGTGAGCGCCACCGTCGCAACGCTGCGAGACGCGGAAGCACAACAGGACGAGCTGATCGCGCGGGCGCTGCTTGCGGTGTTCGGCTCGTCGGTCGCCCCGGATGCGACCTTCAGCCTCCGGATCTCGGACGGTGTCGTCGCCCGGTATCCGTATAACGGCACCGTCGCCGCGCCGTACACGACCTTCTATGGCCTGTACGACCGGTGGACCGCGTTCGGCGGGAAGGATCCCTGGCAGATGACGCAGCGGTGGATCGACGCCAAGGACAAGATCAACCTGGCGACGCCGCTCGACGCCGTCTCCACGAACGACATCATCGGGGGGAACTCGGGGAGTCCGGTCATCAACCGGGATGCGGAAATTGTCGGGCTGATCTTCGATGGCAACATCGAGATGCTGCCGAACCGCTTCCTGTACACGCAGCGGGTTGCCCGATCGGTGTGGGTGGACGGTCGGGGCATTCTCGAGGCCCTGCGCACCGTGTACGGCGCGACCGACTTGGCAAACGAGCTGCTGGGACGGCAGTAGAAGGCGGTCCGACGCAGCCCCGTCGGGCCTGACACAAGTGAAGCGCCCGTCACCGCGATGCGGTGGCGGGCGCGTCCTTGTGCCGCAACGGCCGTCGACTATGGGGCGGGCGTGAGCATCGCGTAGTAGGCTGCCACGTCGAAGCCGACCGGGTCCACCTCGTAGTACCGGCCGCGGGCGAACACCCCCGTCGTCGGGAAGTAGGGTGGGGGACTCGTGTACGCACAGGCGTCGTACGAGTAGCGCTTGACGTAGCCCGTGCCGCCCGTGCTCCAGATCGTGCCCACCGCGCCGCGCTGTGACTGGATGATGCCGCCGGTCAGGTACAGGCACCCACGACCCCACGCGCTGCCTTCGCACGCCTCGGCGGTCCTTGCGTTGTACGAGGTGGGACTGTCGTAGTTCTCGACCGTGAAGTTGCTGAGCGCGAGCACGACGCCGTGGATGAACTCGTCGCGACTTTCGTCGAACGTGTAGTAGTTGCCGTCGCCTCTGGCATCGGCCGGGGCGTTGATCGTATTGTCGGCAATGACGACATCCGTCCCACTGAAGAGGCCCATGATGTCGTTGCAGGTGCCCGCACCGGGGTCGGTGGCGTACGTCAGGTCGTCGCCGATGATGATCTCGTCGGTGGCGGCCACGGTGACCCGCCCCCGGAGCACGCCGCTCAGGACGACCTTGCCCGTGACGAAGATGACGCCCTTGAAGTTGGGGTTGAGCGCTCGGGTGATCGGGAACAGATACGACGCATCCGGCCGGCCGGCCAGCAGGCCACTCACCGTGCCGGGCCACGCCTGCCACGCCCCGGTGCCGTCATTCGCCACGAAACCATTGAAGATCTCGGGGGCGCCGCCGAGATAGCACCGCCGCCCGGGGCTGACCACGGCGTTCTGCCACTTGTCGCTGCCGCTGGTGCCGTGGTCGTGGATGGACTTGAACAGTCCGCTGGTCTCGTAGTGGCCGCAGTTGTCGGAATTCCGAAGTCCGGTGCCCGAAGGTACGTCCGCCGTGACCCAGCCGGCGTTGTTCGACTTGTAGACGCGGATGAACCCCTCGTTGTCGCCGTTGACCTGCCCATCGCCGTCCAAGTCGATGGCGATGAACTCGATACGCATGGTGGCCTGGCCGCTCGAACCGGAGGTCGAGCTGGTGAACGCGGTATTGCCGGCCTGCGCCTGGATCTTGAGCTTGTTGAGATCCGCTGTACTCGGCATGGGGATCTTCGGGACGTTTTCCTTGTACCCTTGCGCAAACGTACCGTACGCAGCGCCCTGCACGGTCTTGGCGGTCGTCACCGGGCCCCAGAACGTGGCGCCGGACGAGTAGATCTTGAGGTAGTCGTTCGTGTGGACCGGACCGAAGATCTGGTCGCCGCCGCCGAACGAGATGTTCGAGGGTTCATCATCGGTGAAGTACGCGTACTTCGCGAAGCTCTCCTGCTGGATCTCACCACGCCGAACGACCTGGTTCCCGAACCGGTCGCGCGCCACGGCCACGATGCTGCCGAACACGCCGTACTGGCCCGAGGTGATCCCCGTGGGCCCCACGTAGAGCGACCGTCGGATGTTGGGGATCGAGTCGCCGTTGGCGTCCTTCAGGGCCACGCCGCTCTCGAGCGTGTTGTAGCCGGAGTCGGGGTAGAGCGTCTTGTCTCCGTTGACCATGGACCGCGCCTGTTCGAGCCCGGCGTCCGCCACCGCTTCCAGCGCCAGCTCCCGATCGGCGTACTTGTTGATCAGCGAGTTCGTGGTGCTCAGCATGACCGCGGCAGTCGCCAGGACGGCCACGACGATCGAGACGAGCAAGACCGTGATCAAGGCAATGCCCCGCTCGTTCCGAAGGCTACACCTGAACGACATATCGGCTCCTTCCGTCATCACGGCACCGGGACGAGGACGGGTCCCGCGATCGCCAGTGTCGACTGCGTCGGGGTGCAATCCTGTGCCGCGAGTGCGTACTGGTATGAGGTCCCAGGCACGACGTCCTGGTCTTGCCACATGTAGGTCGGATTCCCAGCCGGCATGCTGCGGTAGGGGTCGCCCCAGTCCGGGGCGCCAGCGATGCGCCGCCAGAGGACGTACCGCACGACGTCCTTTTCGCCTCCACTCTCATCCACCGCCGCGTTCCACACGAGCTGCACGGCGGGATCTCCGGTACCAAGAACGATGGCGGCCGCCGTCAGCCCCGTGCCCAGAATCGGCTCGTCACCGCACGTCCGCAGGGTCGCCATGCCGGCGTTCGGGAATCGCACGAGTCGCGTCAGCGACCGCGTCCGCTCCTGCGTCCCGGTGAGACTATTCGTGGCCGTGAAGCTGATGAGGACGCCACGAATGCTGTCGGTCCGGGCCGACGCGGCCGTGTCGGCGGGCGACTGATGGAGCTTGGCCGAATGGAACAGGGGCAATTCCCCGTTGGGAATCTGCTCGACCTTGGCCGGGCTCCCCACCGGGATGCGCTCGCGGAAGTACTGGAAGAACGGGGTCGTTCCCGTCTGGAGTAGACTCCGCGCCACCATCTCCGGCGCCTGATCGTTGACCTGCCGGTAGAGCGCGTAGTCGTCCGTGCGGGCGGTGAGCGTGTCGGGCGTGAAGAAGAAGATCTGGAGCTCGGCCCGGCTGTTCGCTCCCTGCGCCGAGTAGTCGGTGGACGGATATGTGGTGCTGGTATTCGGAATCGTGATCTTCTGCGCCACCCGCAACGCCGTCACGGCTCCGGTTGGCGCGTCGGGGTCGTAGTAGACCGCCCAGGCGTCGTTCGCGACGTTGGTGGCGAAGTCGCCGTTGTACGCGATGACGTCCGGTCCGGCGTAGACGAACAGGGGCTGCTGCTCGGGGAGATTGGCCCCCGCGGTCCGGAGGTCCGTGGAGAGCATGCCCGCCGCGTACCGCAGATTCTGCAGGATCTCCATCCGCTCGGAGCCCAGGCGATACGCTCGACTCTGGCGCTGGAGGAACGTGAGTGCCGCCCCGAGGATGATGGAGAACACGACCATCGCGATCAACAACTCGATCAGCGTCATGCCGCGGCTGCCGGCGCGGCCCCGGAGAGCGGTCGTCATGGTGCCGCCACGGTGGTGCTCCGGACGATCGGGTCCGAGAGGCCGGGCCCCGTCACGGTCACGGTGATGAGTTTGTAGTCCATACTCTTGCCGGCGCCGCCCACCTGGGTGATGTCCGTCTTGCGAACGAAGTTGGGCGCACCCGGCAGCGAGGACTCGGTCTTCTCATACGTCGACTCGAGCCCCGTGTAGTCCGGGTCCATCTGAATGGTCTGTAGGCGCGCCGTGGCGAGTTGGCTGCCCACCGCCTGCCCTTCGCTCTGCGACGTGAGCCGCACGAATTGGCCGGCGGCCGTGGACATCGCGAGCACGACGACCACGAGAATGGTCATCGCCATGATGACCTCGATCAGCGTGAATCCTCGTCGATTCATGGCTCAGAATCCCTTCGTCCACGCGCCGTCGAGGTAGCGGTACCAACTCGTCCGGCCGGTTGCGCGCTCGACTTCGATCAGGCGGCTGTCCTTCGACAGGCCACCGAGCGCGGCGCGCTTCGAGGTGAGATACACGCCCCCGTATTCGCTGGCGCTGCCGTTCCGGTGGAATGTGACCGACGGCAACCCCGCTTTGGTCTGCGTGAAGGTGACGTCGGCGGAGCCGATGGCGTACGCGGCGGCCGTGGCACGCCCAAAGACGACGTTGTCGCCCAGCGGCCGGTTCCGCACCCGCTCGCCGGCGTCGATGACGCCGTCGTTGTTCGCGTCCTCGTGAACGCGAATCGACGCGTTCGCCTCATCGAAGCCCACGACGACGTCGTGCTGTCTGGTGACGGCTAATTGCTGCGCCGACACCAAGAGCAGCCCCGCGGTCTGCATGGCGCTGTCGACCCGGTAGCGCGTGATGTCGATCTTGGGCAGCACGATGGCGGTGAGGATGCCGATGATGACTACCACCATCAGCATCTCCACCAAGGTGAAGCCGCGGTTGCCGTGCGATTGTCGCGATGTTGGGTTGTTCATGCCTGCCTCCGGCAGCTCGGCCATCTCACCCGCTCATCGGGTAGAGATCCGGGAGCTTTGCGTCCTGCGGTCACCCGCAGTTTGCCTTTGTCCAGCAGTCTTGTAAAGCCATAGCGGTGCTTCCGACGCCTGGCTCCGTGCCGACGCTGCCACTCCAACTAACTGGCAAAGCCCATGCCACTCGTTGACTTGTCGGCCAAGCACGGGCTGGCGCAGGGGTTAGGCCGCGTTGGGGCTCGGTGGGATCCGCCGGCCGGTCCGCGGGATCGTGCATTCCTCCACGCCCACCGCATGTTGCACCTCCTGCCGAGCCGGGGCTGTGACCCGCGTCACGCGGCGCCGATCAGACCCTTCCGCCGCCCGGGTCCGGCGTCCAGGTTACCCTGCGTCTGCCACCACCACCAACGGAGGGACGGAGCGTGAATCGAATCCATCGCGTCGTGGCGATCGTCGGCGTGGCCGTCGCCGCGTTCGTCTCGGCGGCGCCGGCGCAGGTCGCCCAGGAGCGCGTTGACCTCGCCGTCATGCAGCGCATCCGGGAGGAAGGCCTCCAGCGGTCGCACGTCACGGAGCTGGCCGGCTACCTCACGGACGTCATCGGTCCCCGCCTCACCGGCTCGCCGGCAATGAAGCAGGCCAACGACTGGACGGCGAAGACCCTGCGGGACTGGGGCTTCACCAACGTGACCGTCGAGCCCTGGGGTGAGTTCGGCCGCGGCTGGGAGCGCGTCTCCTACAGCGGCCGCATCCTGACCCCCTATGTCCAGGGGCTCCAGGCCATCCCCAGCGCGTGGACGGGCTCCACCAAGGGCACCGTGACCGGATCCGCGGTCATCGTGCGCGCCGACAGCCTGTCGGACATCGCGGCGTATCGGGGCAAGCTCAAGGGTGCGGTCGTCCTGATGCGGCCGGAGCCGAACATCGGCGAGATGTGGGAGGCCGCGGCACGGCGCTTGTCGCTCGAGGAGTTGCTTGGGCCGGTCCCGGCGCGCACGGCTGGTGACGCGGCGCGACGACGGTATGACCCGGCGCAGCGCCAACGGATGCGCGAGGTGCGCGACTCGCTGGACGCGTTGTTCCGCCGCGAGGGGGTAGCGGCGGTGCTGACCCCCGCGTCGCGCGCCTATGGCATTCTGGACGGTGGCGGCAGCACGGCGGGCCGGGACCCCAAACAGCCCGAGCCAATCCCCGAGCTGATGGTGTCCCAGGAGCAGTACGCCCAGATCTACCGGAACGTGGAGCGCGGCCTGGACGTGCGGCTCGAGTTGAACGTCCAGAATCGCTTCATCACGACCGATACCAAGGCCTACAACACACTCGCGGACCTGCCGGGCTCGGACAAGGCCGGTGAGTACGTGATGCTGGGCGGCCATCTCGATTCGTGGCATTACGGGACGGGCGCCGCCGACAACGGCGCCGGCTCCGTCGTCATGATGGAGGCCATGCGGATTCTCAAGACCCTTGGCCTGCAACCGCGCCGGACCGTGCGGATCGCGCTGTGGAGCGGGGAAGAGCAGGG
>CAYWNR010000210.1:0-6535 GCA_964459705.1 uncultured Gemmatimonadaceae bacterium
GAATAGTTGGGTGACGATCCACGAGTCGCGCCACCACAAGCCACCGACCAGGAGCACGGCGAGCACGGCGAGCCCAATGACCGTCCGCCGACGGATCGGGATGGGCCGGCTCCACATTACCGCAACGCTCCGCTATCCACCGTTGCAGTGAAGTACGCGGTAGCAGTCACGCCGGCAGCGACGGCAGTAGCTTGCGCCGCCCTGCGCGCCGGAGGTCCCTTAACCATGCCGCCCAACCTATCCCTGGTGTACGTGGGCGGCCAGGAATCGGCGATGGGCTAACCTAGGGATGGGCTGAGGCACCGGCTGTCACCCACGCCGGTCACTACGCGCACGGCCCTGCGTTCCACGAATGGGATGGGCCGTGCAACGTCTTGTCAGTGGTGTAGATGCCCGAGGAGGGAGTCGAACCCACACGCCCTTGCGGGCACGGGATTTTGAGTCCCGCGTGTCTGCCATTCCACCACTCGGGCAACGGACCAAATGTAACCTGCCGCCCGCGCTTCCCTCCCAATTGCCCCCTCGGCGTCCCCCTACCCATCATTCCTGAGGCAACCACGATCCGTGTGGGAGCGGATCGCGGCCGGCGCGGTGAGGTAGATCATGCGATACTGGCGCACCGCCCTGGCGGTTGCGGCCGTCGCCGCCTGCGGGACCGATGCGTTTGCCCCTGAGACGCTCGTTGGCAACTACGCGCTCGTGTCGCTCGACGGGCGTCCCGCTCCGGTCGTCATCGACAGCCAACCAGACTCCAAGGTCCTCCTCAAGGCCAACCTCGAGGTCCAGCAGACCCTGTGGCGGACCCACGACGTGGTCTCGCGCGTCACGCTTCCCGGCAATGACACCGTGGTCATCGGCGTCGAGTGGCTGGGATTGGGCGGCACGTGGGAGGGCCGCAGTCCGACATCACTGACCTTCTGGGGAAACCGGCTGGACGGGACCTGGTACCAATGTCCGGCCGAGTTCGATCAGAGCACCGGGGTGCTGCGAATCGAGATCGGGGTATCGGGCCTCGGCACGGTCTTTCAGTTCCGGAAGCAGTAGACCCTCGGCGCCGGGCGACGGCGCGCTACTCGAACTGCGGCCCCGGCCCGTTCCCCATGCGCCGCCGCAGGAACTGCTCGAGCTATGTTCCTTGAGGAGGGGCGATCATCGGCCGCGCCCGCTGCGCCCGGGTCAGACCGGGGTCGTGCTAGTAGATGTGAGTCTGCATCCCCGGCTCGTTCCCCATCCGTCGCTGCATCAGCTGCTCGATCTGTTGCTCGAGCCGCGCAAACGCTACCAGAAGCTGCGCCTGCTGCACCGGCGTCAGGAACGTCGCCAGGTCCTGCTGCTCGGCGCGGAGCTTCTCGACCCGCTCCTGCTGCACCGCCACTACCTCGTCCAGCAACCGGGTGACGGCCGCCTCGTCCGCCGCGACACCGGGCCGGAGCTGGTCGCCGAGCGCCTGCATCGTCTCGCGCTCCCGCTGTTGCAGCGTTCGCCGGTCGTCCCAGTGGCGCCGCACGGCCTGCTGGAACTTCAGGAACTGGTCGTCGGTGAGCCCCGCCTGCCGGCGGTAGTTTTCCATGAACCGCTGGGTCACCATCGCCCGGAGACTCTCCGGGTCCTGCTGGCGAACCTGTGCCCCGGCAACACTCGGCAGCAGCGCCAGGGCCAGCACGATCGCGAGTGCGCGCATCATCCCTCCATCATCTGAAGCAGCTCCGCGAGCTGCTCGGCATTCAAGTCGTCGAGCGACACCTGGCCCGACAGCGTGACCGGCTCCACCACCAGCGAATCGAGAATCTCCCCCAGCTCGGCCGAGTTGAGCCCGGCCAGCTGCGGCGCCGCCGTCCCCGACAACGGCGGCCCCTGCACGTCACCGACCGCGAACGTGTAGTACGCCGCGCCCGCCATGATTGCGACCCCGGCGGCCAGCGCCATCCAGCGCGACACCGGCCGCGGACGCCGCGCGCCCCCGGCGGACCGCAACCGCGCCAGCACGGCGGCCGACACCCGGTCCACATCCACGGCGTCCCCCGCCCGCGCGCCGAGCTGGCTCGCTACCCGTTCGATGTGCCGTTCGTCCATGGCGCCTTCCCCCTTCAATCCCGCAGGACCCGCTTGAGACGCTTCACGGCGTGGTGGTAGTGGACCCGCGCCGCCCCCTCTGACGTCTCGAGCGCGCTCGCGATCTCGTCATAGGACAATCCCTGCTGTGCTCGGAGCAGGAAGACGTCACGTTGCATCCTTGGCAGCAACGTCACCGCGTGCGCGATCCGCGCCTCGAGGTCGCGCTCCACGAGCAGGTCGTGGGGATCGGCCGACGCGTCCACGACCTCCCGGTCCTCGAGCGGCAGCACCGGCCGCCGGCCGCGCCGCCGCCGCAAATCCGTCAGTGCATTGCCGGCAATCGCCATGACCCACGTCCGGAAACTGGCCGCTCCCTGAAACCGGTCGATGTAGCGGAACGCCCGGAAGAACGCCTCCTGCACGACGTCCTCGACGTCGTCCCCCGCCCCGGACGCCGCGAGGTAGCGGGCCACCGGCGGAGCGTGGCGCCGCATGAGCGTCGCCGCCGCTCCTTCGTCCCCCGCGCGCCACCCGGCAATGAGCTCGGCGTCAGCGGGCTCGGGATGCGCCTCGGGAGCCGTCACACCCGGTCAGACGGTAGCATAGGCCGGAAGTTAAAGGGGCGCTCCGGTCGGCTGCCGTCATTCCGGCCCCGAAGCGGCATCCCGCTCCCGGCGGGCCGTCTACGGCTCGACCGATGCCCGGCGCGAGCCTTCGAAGAAGCAGGAGGCGATGAGGCTGGACGATGCCTGCCGGTCGGCGCAGGTCTCTTCACAGTAGGCCTTGTCGGTGGTGTACCGGGAGACGTCACCGTCCGTGTAGTAGGTGACGCAGCTTCCGCGGGCGTTGCCACCACCGCAGGCCGCCGAGATGGCTGCGGCAACGACGAGGAGGGTCGCCACGGAGACCGCGGCGTGGACGGGGCGGATTCGCAGCGACATGTCGTCCTCCACCGTGCGGATCGCACGGTTCAGAACGGCGAGCCCGCCTCCCACAGCGGGCCAACCGGCTGCTCCTGCAATAGGGCCTGGGCGCCGCCCACGCAAGCCCGGACTGAAGCCCACCGGATGGGAGCCGCGGTCGTGCGGCTGAAAGGGCCGGTTCCATTGGACTGTCCGGGCGGTTACGTTCCCGAACGAACGTTCGGAATGTCCATACTCCCTTATGACGAGCGGCTCGCCGCGTTGCTGCGGGTGGCCGCCGAGGTCTTTGCCCAAAAGGGCTACCATGCCACGACCATGCGCGACCTGTCGCGCGCGTCGGGCATGAGCCTGGCCGGCATGTATCACTACGTGTCGGGCAAAGAGGAGCTGCTGTATCGGATCGAGCAGCGCTGCTTTGGTGGTGTGCTCGAGGGGGCGGAGCGGGCGGTCGCGAACGTCACCGACCCCGTCGAGCGCGTACGCGCGTTCGTGCGGCACCACCTGACGTTCTTCGCCGCCAACATGAACGAGATGAAGGTCCTGTCGCACGAGGCCGATAGCCTGACAGGCGACCGCGCGGCGGAGATCCTCGCCCTGAAGCGGCGCTACGCCACCCTACTCCAGGGGCTGATCGCGGAGGCCGAGGGGCAACATCCCCGCGTGGCGGCGTACGCGTTGTTTGGCATGATGAACTGGATCTACACCTGGTACCGGCCGGATGGGGCGCTTCCGCCCACCGAGCTCGCCGATACGTTCGCCCAGTTGTTTCTGGAAGGCGTGCGCGGGGACGCGGATCGCCCCGCCAGCCCGGCTTCCACCTGACGCACTTCGCTTGACCCAACGGAGGGCACCGTGACGGCGCCCCAGCAGCCCGACGCGGCCGAACAGGATCTCATCGACCGGATTGCCGCCGGGTTCATGGTCGAGTCCGAAGAGGACATGACCCCCGGCTACAAGCGCGCCCTGATCACCCAGCTCACGGTGCAGGGCGACACGGAGCTGATGAGCGCGCCCGCGTATTACCTAGCGTCGCGGGACGCGCCGAACATCAACAGCCGTATCGCCGTGACCGCCATCGTCCACGACGAGCTGGGCCACGCCAACATCGCGTACCGCATCCTCGAGGACCTGGGCGTCAACAAGCACTGGCTGATCTACGGCCGCCAGCCGCACGAGTTCAAGCACCCCTACGGTTTCGACCAGGCGCTGGAGAATTGGGCCGAGATGGTCGTGGCCAACGGGTTCTTCGACCGCGCCGGCATCACCCTGCTCTCGGACGTGCACCAGCACACGAGCTTCGGGCCCCTGAAACGGGCCCTGGTCAAGGTCGATCGGGAGGAAGTACTCCACCTCCGCCACGGCGAGTCCTGGATGAAGCGACTCGCGAAGGCGGGCGGCGAGGTCAAGGAAGCGCTCCAGCGTGCCGTAGACTGGATGTTCCCCATGACGCTCGAGTGGTTCGGACTCCCCGATCACTTGAAGCGCCACAGCGGCCAGCTGGTCTACCGGCTCAAGGGGAAGACGAACGACGAGCTGCGCCAGATCTGGATGGGCTCCACGGTGCCCCTGTGCGAGGGGATCGGGATCAAAGTCCCCGCGCATTGGGACGAGGAGGCTGGAGAGTACGCCATCGACTACCCCTTCCCCTGCCAGTACGACGCCCAGGCCAAGCGCTGGCTGTTCGACGAGCCGCTGACGTGGGACCAGGTGTTCGAGCGGTGGAAGGCGCGCGGACCGATGAACGAGCGCTATGTCGAGATGCTCCAGGGAGCGTTCCGTGGCTGGCTCGCTCACTGAAGCCGACGTCTGGGACGCGCTCCGCGGCGTCACGGATCCGGAGTATCCGTTGAGCATCGTGGATCTCGGGATGGTCTATGACGTCCGGGTTGCCGAGGGCGCCGTTGCGGTTGACATGACGTTCACCTCCATCGGCTGCCCGGCCATCGAGATGCTGGTGTACGACGTTCGTGAGGCCGTGAACGCCCTCCCGGACGTGCGGGACATCCGCGTCGAGGTCGTCTGGAGCCCCCCGTGGACCAAGGACCGCATCACGGACCGCGGCCGCCGCGTGCTGACCGCATACGGCGTCGCCTGTTGAGGAGTACCATGAGCCCGCTGCCGGTCTACGAGGTCTTCGCCCGCAAGAGCCACGACGAGCCGTTGCGACACGTGGGCAGCGTGAACGCGGCGGACGACGAATTGGCCAAGGCCTACGCGTGGTCGCTGTACGACGAGGAGAAGTGGGTGGAGATGTGCGTGGTGCTGCGGAGCGCGATCATTCCGATTACGGGGCATGGGCGGGTACCGGTGTGGGGGAATTAGCGGGTTCCGGCGTTGAAACGCCGGCTCGGCGCCTGCGGCGACGGGTGCTGAAGCACTCTGGGAATCGAGCGCCATTCATGGCGCCTCGGCGCCAGCGCCGCCGAGCCCGGCTTTCAAGCCGGGACCGAAGCAGAAGGGGAGACATGACCGCGGTACACCGGGAGTTCGAGTCGCTGGAGGGGATGTCGGCGGACGCGGCCGAGGGGCTGCGGGTGCTCTTGTGGGCGCTGGCGGATACGAAGCTGCTGCTCGGCTACCACTATGGGGAGTGGACGTTCGGCACGCCGGAGCTGGAGGCGGCGGTCGCAAACTGCTCGCTTTCCCAGGCGGAGTTGGGGCACGTGCGACTGCTGCACGGGATCCTCAAGAAGCACTGGGACGGCGACCCCGACGATCTGGTGGACACTCGGCGCCCCAACGAGTTCGCCAACATCGCCTATCTCGACCATCCCATCACCGACTGGACGGGCGTCGTGGCGATGAACGCGGTCGTCGATTTGGCGGCCACCCGTGTGCTGGCCGCGCTCGAGACGTCGTCGTTCAAGCCGCTCCGCATGAGCGTGGGCAAGATGATGGACGAAGAGCGCCACCACGCGCACCACGGGCGCGGCTGGTTCCGGACGCTCGGCCGTCGTGGGGGCGACGTGGCGCAGCAGCTCGGTGTTGCGGCCAGCCGGGCCATGGCGGCGGCGGGGGTGTGGATGGGCCCGGCTGGTGACGCCGGTGACGACGCCCTGGTCGCCGCCGGTGTGAAGAGCGCCACGAACCAGGAGGTGCTCGTGGGACTGTCGTCCGATGTCGGAGCGCTGGCGAAGGACGCCGGGGTCACGCTGCCGCCCGTGATGGCCCCCTCGTACGACGCGTGGGATCCCCGAACCCGTCGCGCCGGCAGCCGGGGGCCCACGGAGGATATCGTGTTCCATTTGCGCGGCAGCGCCAACGCGATGTTCAGGCTCGGCGAATGACGCCTAAGCCCAAGCGCTGCCCGTTCTGCGGATCCTCGGACACCGTCAAGGAGGCCGATTTCGGCACCTCCTTGATGGTCAATCGGCAGCGCTGCCGGCACTGCAATACCTTCTTCGAAGCAGTAAAATGGGGTGATCGGTCGGATCCACTCGACGTGCCCGCGTTCCTGGCGTGGCGCGAACCCACCGACCCCCGCAACTGACGGCGCCCCCTAGGCGCCGACCGGGCGGGTCCCCCGCCCTTCTCAACTCTGCAACTGGAGGACTGAC
>CAYWNR010000211.1:0-6531 GCA_964459705.1 uncultured Gemmatimonadaceae bacterium
AACATCGACATCGCGGTGCTCGATCAGAGCCACTCGGAGGCGAGCCGACATCTCGTGGATGCGTTTGTCGCATCCGGCTACTTCCGGGTGGCGGAACGGCTCGAGCGGGACGCGGACGTGCAACACGTGCTCGACCGGGGAGAGGCGCGGCTCGTGCTCGTGATCCCGCCCGACTTCGCGCGGGGCCTGGGGAGCGGGCGCCCCCGCGCCCTGCAGCTCCTGCTCGACGGCAGCGACGCCAACACCGCCACGATCGCGCAGAACTACGCGGAAGCCATCGTGACGCGGTTCACCGGCACGCTGGGGGACCGTCGCGCGCTGCCGATCGACGCGCGCACGCGGATCTGGTACAACGAGACGCTCGAAAGCCGCAACATGATCGTGCCGGGCCTGATCGCGGTGATCATGTCGATCATCGCGGCCATGCTCACCGCCCTGACCATCGCCCGCGAGTGGGAGCGCGGCACCATGGAGCAACTCGTCGCCACCCCGGTGTCCCGCACGGAGGTCGTCCTCGGGAAGCTGCTGCCATATGTGGCGATCGGCGTCATCGACGTCACCGCCGCCATCCTTGCCGGCCTGATCGTCTTCCACGTCCCGTTGCGGGGCAACATCGTGCTGCTCGCCGTGTTGACGCTCCTGTTCCTCGTCGCGGCCCTGGCGTGGGGAATCTTCGTCTCGGCCGCGCTCAAGACGCAGATGCTCGCGACCCAGGCCGCCATCCTGTCGACGTACATGCCCGCGTTGCTGCTCTCCGGCTTCATCTTCTCGATCGGGGCGATGCCATTCGCGCTCCAGGCCATCACGTTCGCGGTCTCGGCGCGCTATTACGTCGTCATCACGCGAGGGATCTTCCTCAAGGGGGTGGGGCTCGCCGTGCTCTGGCCCGAGGTGCTCGCGCTCGTCGCGTTCGCGACGGTCGCCATCAGCTTGGCGCTCTGGGCCTTCCGCAAGGAGCTCGCGTGAGCATCAGTCCGCTGCGTGTCCGCGAGCTCGTCCGAAAGGAGGTCGCCCAGCTGCTGCGCGACGTGCGCACACGAGCCCTCATCTTCGTGGCCCCCATGGTGCAGCTGCTCATGTTCGGGTACGCGGTCAACACGGACATTCCGGGCACCGCCCTCTATGTGGTGGACCACGATCGCTCGGCCGCCAGCAGGAGCCTGGTCGACGCCTTCACGAGCACCGAGTACTTCGTGGTGGTTGGGGTGTCGGACCGCGACGGGGACTTGGCCGACGCCCTCGACCGCGGAGACGCGGTGCTGGGCTTGGAGATCCCCCCGGACTTCACGCGCGCCCTCGACCGCGGTGGCCCGGCTCCCTTGCAACTCCTGTTGGACGGGAGCCAGTCGAACACGGCGACCGTCGCGCAGGGCTACGCCACCCGCATCCTCACGCGCTTCGCCCGAGCCCACGCGCCGGCGGGGATGGCCCCGGTCCCGATCGATCTGCGGACGCGCGCCTGGTACAACCCGGGACTCGAGAGCCGGATGTACAACGTACCCGCCGTCATCGGGCTCCTGATCCTGCTCATGTGCCTCACCCTCACGGCGCTCGCCGTGGTCCGGGAACGGGAATTCGGGACGCTGGACCAGTTGCTCGTGAGCCCGCTCACGCCGGGGGAGTTCCTCCTGGGCAAGACGTTGCCCGTCGTCCTCGTGGCCTTGATCGACCTCGCCGTCATCAGCGCGCTGGCCGTCTTGTGGTTCGGCATTCCCTTCCGGGGATCCGTGCTCGTGCTGTTGCCCGCGGCGCTCCTGTACATCCTGACGGGCATTGCCCTGGGCCTCCTGATCTCGACCATCTCCGCCACCCAGCAGGAAGCGTTCATGACGATGTTCCTGTTCCTGCTGCCCTCGATCATCCTCTCGGGGTTCTTCTATCCCATCAGCTCGATGCCGCGGGTGTTTCAGTGGCTCACGATCGTCAACCCGGTGCGTCATTTCCTGACGGTCGTGCGCTCGGTCTTCCTCAAGGGCGGCGGCTTCGGCGACCTCTGGGTGGAGTTCGCTTCCATGGGCGTGATTGCCGCCGGCAGCATGGCCCTCGCGCTCTGGCGGTTCGGGCGCACGAGCACCGCGCGTTAGGGCTAGCGCCGCGCAAGGACCGCGACCCGGTATTCCGCTCTCGCGATGCTGCCCGAGCGGTGCACCTCCCTCCTCCCGGACTTGTGCGGAGCACCCCGAGCGCCTCGCGCGCGCCCCACCGGACTATTTTGCAGTCGTGACCTCCGACGAAGCACTCCACATGCAGCGGTGCGCCAGGCGAGCGGAGCGTCGCGCTATGGTTCGCCGGGATCTCGCCCGGCGGGACATTGTCGATCGGCGAGTCCTGGCGGCGATGGCGGCCGTCCCTCGAGAGTGCTTCGTTCCGGAGCATTTCGCGGCCGACGCGTACGCCGACCGTCCCCTGACGATCGGCCACGGCCAGACGATTTCCCAACCGTACATTGTCGCGCTGATGACGCAGGGCGCGCGCCTGACCCGACGGAGCCGCGTGCTCGATGTCGGGACCGGGAGCGGGTATCACGCGGCCGTGCTCGCGCGGATCGTGTCCGAGGTCTGGTCCGTCGAGCGGGTTCCGGAACTGGCCGCCACCGCGCGTCACCGGCTGGCCTCGCTGGGCATCCCCAACGTGCGGGTCCTCGTCGGCGACGGCACGGCGGGCTACGCGCCGGTGGCGCCTTTCGATGCCATCATCGTCGCGGCAGCCGCCGCGGAGCCTCCGGCCGCCTTGCTCCGCCAACTCGCCGCCGGCGCGCGGCTCGTGGTGCCGATCGGTCCCTCGGGCGTGCAAGATCTCCTGGTGTTCGAGCGCGGGGCCGCGGGCGTGCGGCAGCACACGCTCTGTAGCTGCTGCTTCGTGCCGCTGGTCTCCGCGCGCGGCCGCCGTTCCTGACCGATCCCCCGAAGGAAGCTCCGCACAAGTGCAGGGGCCGGGCCTTCCGGCTCGCGCGTGGTCGGCGAGTGAACTCGCCGCTCGGCATCAGCCGCCAAGAGCGGCGACCGGACGCCGGTTTACCGGCAGGCGCCGAGCCGCGAGTTCACTCGCGGATGCCGCGTGGCGGTGCTACCTCCCTGCTCGCGGACTTGTGCAGAGGTCCCTAAGGGTACCGGAGTAGCGGGGACGGTTTCTCCAAGCATATTTCCCCCAATCGTGCGAGATCTTCGACGACTCCGCTGCGCTTGGGGAACGCTCCACCTACCGTGTCGCGTGCCGGTGGTCCTCATGCTGCTCGTCCTCTCACCGGCCGTCCTGCGCGCGCAGATCACCGTCGGCCTGCGGGTGGGTGCGGTGGCATCGACCAACCTCGCGCGCGATTCCATCGTCACCACCGTGACGGCGCGGCAGAACATCGCGCCACTGGTCGGACTTCGGGTCGAGGTCCCGCTCCGGGGCGCGTATCGGCTCGCGGGAGAGGTGGGCGTGAGCCGCTCCAATCTCATGAGCCGGTCGGACGCGAACGCAACCGTGGTGACGGGCCTGATGATCTGGCACCCGACGATCGCCGTGCGGGTGCCTGCCACGCCGTGGCTGACCGGCGAGGCTCGGCTGGGCGCGATCATGTACGCCCCCAGCCGGAAGACCGGCACCCTCTTCAGCGCCGGGGCGCCCATCAAGCCATCCTTGGGCCTTGGGATCGCCGCCGCCCGGCCGCTGGGCCGCTCGTGGGCCTTGGCCCTCGTGCTCCAGTATGACGTACACAAGTTCGGCACGGCGGCGCTCCGGGCGCACGGATTCCGCGACCAGTCCGTCGTGCATCGCATCGCGCTCCTGGTGGCCCTTTCCCGCGGCGCGGAGCATGCCAATGCGGACCGGTAGACTCCCACCGCTGATCGTCGCCGTGGCGACCGCCGCGTGCGGCACGGCCCTGGCGCCCGATCGTCAGCAGACGTACGAGTTCGCCGAGCCCCTCAGCGGTCTCGCGTACCATTGGACCGCGGACGAGTTGCCGGTGCGCTACTGGGTCGCTCCCGACGCGGGCGCCGTCCGCGACTTCGTGCAGGAAGGCCTGGACACGTGGAGCGACCAGTTCCTCTACGGCGAATTTCGCGGCATCCTCGTGGAGGACTCCGCGGACGCCGATGTCCTCGTCGCCGTCACCCCGACGCCGCCCCAGGTCAGTTCCACGAATGACCCACCAGTCGTGGGCGCGTGCCGCGGCATCACCCGCTACGAGCTCGCGGCGGACGAGAACCGGTTGGCGGGCCCATTCCACGTCGCGATCGACTGGGACGTGCGGTACCCAGACGTCGATGTCGTGAATTGCCTGGAGCGCGTGACCATCCATGAGATTGGCCACACGATCGGGCTCTTCGGGCACAGCCCCTACGAAGCCGACCTCATGTACGCGGCCCCACAGGTCACCCGCCCCTCCGACGGCGACCGCCAGACGGCCGAGATCCTCTACCACACGCCGCGGACGATTCTGCCACGATAGTGGGCATCGTGGGGATGATGGGATCGACGGGATCAATGGGACAAACGGGATAAACGGGATGTTGCCGGGATTCCGTCCCGTCTACCCCGTCCATCCCGCCTGTCTCACTACTCGCCCGCCCTCCCCCGCGAGTCCGCCCCGCCCGAATGTGTTACAATTAGCCCCTCCGAAAACGCATGGCCCCTCGGGCCTTGATCAGATTTGCCTGGCCGTTTCAGCCTCGGCGGGAGTGCATGCATGACATCAACGACCACTCGGGAGATCGCTCCCGGCCTCAAACCGACCGGTCCAGTCCATTGGAATCTCCGCACGGCTTCGCTGTATGAGGCGGCGGTTCGCCGCGGCGAAGGGAAGGTCGCGGCCGGCGGGCCGTTTGCCGCCGTGACATCGCCGCATACGGGGCGCTCCCCCAACGACAAGTTCGTCGTGCGCGAGCCGGGCTCGGAAGCACACATCTGGTGGGGCAAGGTCAACCAGCCCATGGAACCCGCTCACTACGCGGCGCTCAAACGGGACGTCCTGACGTATCTGAGCGACAAGGAGCTGTTCGTTCGTGACGTCTTCGCGGGCGCCGATCCCCTCCACCGCGTGCAGGTCCGGTTCGTGACGGAAAACGCGTGGCACGCCCTCTTCGCGTACAACATGTTCCTGCGGCCGGGCGCCGGGGAGGTCGAGGACTTCACGCCGGCGTTCACGGTCCTGCACGCGCCCAACATGCAGGCCGACCCGGCGCGCCATGGGACACGCACGGGGACGTTCATCGTGCTCAATCTGGCGGACCGGACCGTGCTCATCGGTGGCACGCGCTACGCCGGGGAGATGAAGAAGTCCATCTTCACCCTGCTGGGTTACCTGTATCCGCGGCAGGGGATCCTGTCGATGCATTGCTCGGCCAACGTCGGCCGGGAGGGCGACGTCGCGGTGTTCTTCGGCCTGTCCGGCACGGGCAAGACCACCCTCTCCGCCGAGCCGACACGGGGCTTGATTGGCGACGATGAGCACGGCTGGAGCGACGAGGGCGTGTTCAACTTCGAAGGTGGCTGCTACGCCAAGGTCATCAAGCTCTCCGCCGAGGGGGAACCCGAGATCTTCGCGACGACCCGCATGTTCGGGACGATTCTCGAGAACGTCGTGCTCGACGACGACACCCGGGAGATCGACCTGGACAGCGCGGACATCACCGAGAATACCCGGGCATCGTATCCCATCCAGTACATCCCCAACCACGTGCTTGGCGGCCAGTCGGGGCATCCGGCACACATCGTGTTCCTGACGGCGGACGCGTTCGGCGTTCTGCCGCCTATCGCGCGTCTCACGCCGGAACAGGCGATGTACCAGTTCCTCGCGGGATATACCGCCAAAGTCGCCGGCACCGAGCGCGGCATCACCGAGCCGCAGCCGACCTTCAGCGCGTGCTTTGGCGCGCCGTTCCTCCTCCTCCATCCGGGCGAGTACGCGCGCATGCTCGGCGAGCGCATCGCGCGTCACCGCGCGCGCTGCTGGCTCGTCAACACGGGCTGGACGGGCGGCCCCTACGGCGAGGGCCACCGGATTCGGCTCGGGCACACGCGGGCCATGGTGCGCGCCGCGTTGGAAGGACAGCTGGAGCAAGTCGCCACCCGGGCCGATCCGGTGTTCGGGTTCGCGGTGCCGACCGCCGTCCGCGGCGTCCCAGCGGACCTCCTTGACCCGCGCGGGACGTGGCGCGACCCGGCACGCTTCGATGTTCAGGCGCGTCGGATCGCTGAGATGTTCCGTGAGAACTTCACGACGTTTGCCGACCACGTGGACGACACCGTGCGTCAGGCCGGCCCGCTTCTCTGACGTCGTCGATGTCCAGCACGGGCGGATTCGAGGTCGTCCGCGACCCGTTGTGGAACAACATCGGGATCGATGCGCAGGCGCTGGCGGTGCTGGATTCGGCCCCGTTCCAGCGCCTGCGCTACGTGCGCCAGCTGGGCCACGCGTTCCTCGTCTACCCCGGCGCCACGCACACCCGTTTTGAGCACGCCTTGGGGACCTACCACCTGGCGCGGCGGGCGACCGCGATGCTGGGGGAACGGGGGACCCTGACCGGTCTGCCGCCCGAAGAA
>CAYWNR010000212.1:0-6506 GCA_964459705.1 uncultured Gemmatimonadaceae bacterium
GGGTTGAGGTCACGTTGAAGATCCCTGCCCGCATGCGCTCCCACGACTGCGTGCGCCCGCCGGTCAGCTCGCGCAGCTCCACCCGCGGGGGCGCGGCCTTGGCCGCCGGTGCGCTCCCGGTGTCGGCGGCCGTCGTGTCGCGGCGCCGGTTCCGTCTCGGGACGGGCACGGAATCCACCTGATACACGATCCAGCGCGAGTCCGGCGAGAACACCCCGTCGTGCGCGTTGGAGATCTCGACGTCCTGATTGGTCGTGAGGTTGCGCAGGATGAGCACGGGCTTCGAGTCCGCGGGAAGTGTGTTCATGTGCCGCACCGTGTACGCCACCCACTGACCGTTCCCCGAGATGGCGGCATCCTGGATGGTCCGCCAGCGGGAGTAGTCGTCGATGGTAAGGGGCTTCTTTTGGGCGGCCAGCGATGCCAGGGGAACTCCGAGGAGCATCACGAAGAGAGCACGCGAGAGCGCGGCGCGAAGCGACTTCATATCGTCTCCATACCAGGGAACGGGTTGCCAGCTGCTGGGCAAGATACGGATGCTGCATGGGTGAGGGGAGGTGGTCGGCGACGGGCGACCGTGCGGCGGAAGATCATCGGGGCCGTCGACTGGCTACCCTGGCTAACCCGCGCTCTGGCTCGTATCGTACGGCACCGTGCTCCCCAGCCCCCTATGACGACACCCACCGACCGCCTCTCCGCGGCCCTCGCGGACCGTTACTACATCGAGCGCGAGCTCGGCGCCGGGGGCATGGCCACGGTCTATCTCGCCCACGATGTCAAGCACGACCGCAAGGTCGCCCTCAAGGTGTTGCGGCCGGAGCTGTCGGCGATCATGGGCGGCGAACGCTTTCTGCGCGAGATCACCCTCACCGCCACCCTCCAGCACCCGCACATCCTTCAGCTGTTCGACTCCGGCGATGCCGACGGGCAGCTCTACTACGTGATGCCCTTCGTCGAGGGCGAATCGCTGCGCGACCGACTGGACCGGGAGCAACGACTCGCCATGGACGACGCCGTGGCGATCACGAAGTCGATCGCGGGCGCGCTCGACTTCGCACACAGGCGCGGGATCGTGCATCGCGACATCAAACCCGAGAACCTCCTCCTGCAGGAAGGCGTCGCGGTCGTCGCGGACTTCGGGATTGCGCTGGCGGTGAAGTCGGCTGGAGGGGACCGGCTGACCGAAACGGGCCTCTCGATCGGGACGCCGGCGTACATGAGTCCCGAGCAGGTGGCGGGCGAGCGGGACCTCGACGCCCGGAGCGACGTCTACTCTCTCGCGTGCGTGACGTACGAGATGCTGGCCGGCGACCCACCGTTCACCGCGTCCAATGCGCAGGCGGTGATGGCGAAGCACGTGAAGGATCCTGCCCCGCCCATCTCGACGGCGCGCCCCGATGCGTCGCCGGCGGTCGTGAAGGCGCTGGCGAAAGCGCTGAGCAAAGTCCCGGCCGACCGCTACGCCAGCGCCGGCGCATTCGCGGCAGCCCTCACGACGGAGGACGAGGCCGACCAGTCGGGAGTGAGATCCCTGGTTGTCCTCCCCTTCGCGAACCTGAGCCCGGACCCCGACAACGAGTTCTTTGCCGACGGGCTGACCGAAGAGATCATCGGCGACCTGTCACGGCTGCGGGGGCTGCGCGTGATCTCCCGCAACTCGGCGATGACCCTCAAGGGAACGAAGAAGGACACACCGACCATTGCGCGTGAGCTGCACGTGAGTCACGTCGTCACGGGCTCCGTACGGCGGGCCGGAAACGCGCTCCGGGTGACGGCCGAACTGGTCGAGGCAGGTGCCGATACGCCGGTCTGGAGCGACAAGTACTCCGGGACCGTCGAAGACGTCTTCGGCATCCAAGAGGAGATCGCCGGGAAGATCGTCTCGGCCCTCGAGGTGACGCTCAGCGAAGCCGAGCGACGGCACGCGGCCGAGCGCCCAATCGCCGATTCCGTCGCGTACGACTGCTACCTGCGCGCGCGCCAGGAGATGTATGGCTGGACGCCGGACGCAGCGCAGCGCGCCCTCCACCTCGTGGATGAGGCGTTGGCGATCGCCGGCGATACACCGCTCCTGCTCGCGACGAAGGCGCAGCTTCACTGGAACGAGGTCAACATGAGCCTCGTCTCGGCGGCGGCCGGACTGCCGCGGGCAGCGGCGTTCGTGGACCGGGCATTGGCGCTCGATCCCGAGCACGCGCTGGCCGTCTTCGTCCGGGGCTTGGTGGCGGGCAGTCGTGGGCGGCCCGAGGAGGCGCTACCCGATCTCTACCGGGCGCAGGAGCTGTGGCCGGGGGACGCGAACATTCTGGCCGAATCGTGCCGCTTCTCGAACACCGCCGGTCTCCGGAATCATGGGGCACTCGTGGACCGGATTCTCCGGATCGACCCGTTGACCGCGGTCACGCCGCTGGTGGCCAGCTCGTATCACTGGGTGAATGGCCGCTTCGACGACGTGGTCGCCCCCGCACGCAAGGCGTGCGCGATGGCCTCGCCGGGCTCGATGGTGCCGTTTATGGCGGGCATGGAGATGGCTGCCGCCGGGCTGCGCGACGAAGCCAGCGCGTTGCTCGAGCGCACCGCTGGCGTGATGGCGGGGACACGCCTCGGCGACGGCGCCTCGTTCCTGCGGCACGCGTTGGTGGGTGATCGGGAGGGCGCGCTAAAGTCCGCGACGCCACGCCTCGAGGCGGCCCTCCAGAATGAGTTTGCCTCCATCTTCATGGCCGAGGCGTTCATGTTGATCGGGCGGCCGGAGGATGCGCTGCGCTGGGTACGACGGGGAATCGACCAGGGGTTCGTCAACTACCCGTTCCTCTCGGAGTACGATCCGTTCCTGGCCGACCTCCGGAGCGATGGCGAGTTTCTGGAGATGATGCGCGAGACCAAGCTACGTTGGGAATCCGTCGTGGCGTGGGAGCGGGGCCGCGGGTAGCGGAAGCTATCCGGCGGCTTCCGAGCGCACGGAGCCGCAGACCGGGGCCCCTTCCCCACGACCCGCGTCCATCGTCTATCTTCAATCCCACTCCACAATCGGCACTCTGCATTCTGCATTCCCAGAGGGGGCTGCCTCACATGCGTCTTTCCCGCATCCTCGTGACCGGCGCACTGGCGTTGGCCGTTGCCGCCGGCGTCACGGCGCCGGCCGCCGCACAGACCAAGCTGCTTCGCTTCCCCGACATCCACGACGCGCAGGTCGTGTTCACCTACGCGGGCGACCTCTGGACCGCGCCCGCCACGGGCGGCACCGCCGTGCGGCTCACCTCGAGTCCCGGTCTCGAGCTGTTCGCGAAGTACTCCCCGGATGGCAAATGGATCGCCTTCACGGGCCAGTACGACGGGGACGAGCAGGTCTACGTGATGCCGTCCGGTGGCGGCGTCCCCAAGCAGCTCACCTTCTACCCTGCCCGCGGGCCGTTGCCGCCGCGCTGGGGGTACGACAACCAGGTGTACGGCTGGACACCCGACGGTGACGCCGTGGTGTTCCGCTCGCTCCGTGACGGCTGGGATCTGGGGGACAACCGCCTGTACACGGTTCCCGTGGCGGGCGGACTGCCCGTAGCGCTGCCGATGCCGCAATCCGGCGCCGGTGACCTCTCCCCGAACGAGAAACAGGTGGTCTACTCGCCCCTGTTCCGAGACTTCCGCGCCTGGAAGCGCTACTCGGGTGGGTGGGCCGAGGATCTCTGGGTGTTCGACCTGGCCACGAGCGACGCGCGCAACATCACCAACAACCCGCGCACGGACCGCGATCCCATGTGGGTGGGGAACCGGATCTACTTTGCCTCGGACCGGAGCGGCACGCTGAACCTCTACTCCGTCACCCCGACGGGCGGCGACCTGCAACAGCTCACCACCAGCACGACGTGGGACGTGCGCTGGCCCAGCGCCGACGAAGCCGGTCATATCGTGTACGAGCTGGGCGGCGAGCTGCACGTGTTCGACACTCACGCCAAGACCGACCGCAAGCTCGACATTCTCGTGCCCGACGACGGGGTGTCGTGGCGGCCGCACCATCAGTCGGTGGCGCGCTTCGTGGAGGATTACGCGCTGAGCCCCAAGGGAACGCGCGCCCTCTTCGTCGCCCGGGGCGACGTGTTTACGGTCCCGGCCGAGAACGGCCCCACGCGGAACCTGACGCACAGCTCGACCGCGCACGACAAGGGCGCGGCGTGGTCGCCCGACGGCAGGAAGATCGCGTTCATCTCCGACATGTCGGGCGAAGAAGAGCTGTATCTCATCGACCAGGACGGCAGCGGCCAGCCCGAACGGCTCACGACCACGGGCGACATGATGCGCTACACGCCGTCATGGTCGCCCGACGGCAAGCGGCTGGCGTTCTCGGACAAGGCCGGCCGCCTGTGGGTACTCGAGCTGGCCGGGAAGCGGCTCACCCAGGTGGCCCGCGACTCGAGCGGCAACATGTTCGACCAGAGCTGGTCCGCCGACGGGCATTGGCTCGCGTTCAGCATGGGCCACGCGACCGGCTACCGCTCCATCTACATCTGGGGCCTGGGAGACGCGTCACCCCGCCGGGTCACCGACGCGCTGTCCAACGCGGTCGAGCCCGTATTCGATCCCGACGGCAAGTACCTGTTCTTCTTCAGCGACCGCGAGTACGCGCCGCAGATCAGCTCCCTGGAGTGGAACTTCGCCACCGACCGCACCACCGGCATCTTCGCGCTGGCGTTGCGCAAGGACGTCCCCGCGCCGTTCCCGCCACAGAGCGACGAGGTGAAGATCGACTCCGCCGCCACCGACTCGGCGGCCGCGAAGCCGAAGGTCTCCAAGGACACCACGCTGGTCATCGACTTCGACGGTTTAGCGGATCGTATCGCACAGGTACCCGTGCCGGCCGGGGACTACAACGGCCTGCTGGCGGTGAAGGGGAACCTCCTCTACGTGCGGGGCGGGCCCTTCTACTACGGTCGCTCCTCGGGCGTCGAGCCGACACTGATGGTCTTCAACATGGAGGACCGCAAGGCGACCGCCCTCGCCGAGGGCATCGGCGGCTACGCGCTCTCGCCGGACGGCTCCAAGGTGCTCGTGCGACAGGGCCGCGCGTACAACCTGTACGACGCGAGCCCCAAGGGCGCGAGCTCGAAGAAGACCGTGTCCGTCGACGGCCTCCAGGCCGACATCGTCCCGCAACAGGAATGGACCCAGATCTTCAACGAGGTGTGGCGCCGGTTCCGCGACTTCTTCTACGTGCCCAACATGAACGGGTACGACTGGGCGGCGCTCCGCGATCGCTACCAGCCGCTGCTAGAGTACGTCGGCGACCGTTCGGATCTCGACTACGTGCTGAACGAGATGATCGCCGAGCTGAGCAACTCGCACACGTACGTCTCCGGCGGTGACCGAGAGATTCCCGATCGGGCCCCGGTCGCGCTCCCCGGCGCGCGGTTCGAGCTGGACCACAACTCGGGGCGGTATCGCATCGCGCGGGTCTTCAGCGGCGACAACGCCGAGGACAACTACCGCGCACCGCTGACGGCCATTGGCGTGGACGCGCGGGTGGGCGACTACGTGCTGGCCATCAACGGGGAGGACTTGAAGGCCCCCGACAACCCGTACCGCCTGCTCCGGAACAAGGCGGACCATCCCGTCACCCTCACCCTCAACCGTCGTCCGGTTACCGACGGTGCGCGGGCGGTGACGTTCCAGCCGATCACGAGCGAGGACCAGCTCGTGTACTACGACTGGGTGGCCGAGAACCGCCACAAGGTCGATTCCCTGACGCACGGGCGGGTGGGATACCTGCACCTGCCGGACATGGGCGCGGCGGGCATCTCCGAGTTCATCAAGTGGTACTACCCGCAGATCCGCAAGGAAGGGCTGGTCATCGACGTGCGCGGCAACGGCGGGGGCAACATCTCATCGATGGTGATCGAGCGTCTGAGCCGCACGCTGCTGGCGACCGGATACTCCCGCGACAACGACTTCCCGGAGACCTATCCCCGTGGGCCGGTCTTCTACGGCTCGCTGGTGACGCTCCTGAACGAGACCTCCGCCTCCGACGGTGACATCTTCCCCGCGATGTTCAAGCAGGCCGGGTTGGGCCCGCTCATCGGGAAGCGGTCGTGGGGTGGCGTCATCGGCATCACCAGCCACGGCACGCTGATCGACGGCGGGAGCGTCAACGTCCCGGAGTTCGGGTTCGCCGACGTGAACGGCAACTGGATCATCGAGGGGCACGGCGTGGACCCGGACATCGTGGTCGAGAACGATCCCAAGTCGGTGATCGCCGGGCGGGATCCGCAGCTGGAGCGCGGCGTGCAGGAGGTTCTGCGACTGATCCAGGAGCATCCGAAGAAGCTGCCGGGGCGCGCGGCGCCGCCTAATAAGGCGGGTGGGAACTGAGAATGGCGATGGCGATTGGCGATTGGCGATTGGCGATTGGCGATTGGAATTGAAATGAGTGGTCTCCAATCGCTACTCGCCCACGCACCCCGCACCAACCCGGAGGACGCATCGTGACTATCCGACCGACCGCCACCATTCTCGCG
>CAYWNR010000213.1:0-6502 GCA_964459705.1 uncultured Gemmatimonadaceae bacterium
TCGAGAACGGCCACACGGTGCTCGCGACGATCGCCGGCAAGATGCGCCGGTTCCGTATTCGCGTGCTGCAGGGAGACCGGGTGACGGTCGAAGTCTCACCCTACGATCTGAGCCGCGGCCGGATCACCTTCCGCCACAAGAACTGACGGGGGCTCGACCGGACGGGCCGGGTCACCGCTTCTGTGCCCTGCCCTCTCGCTCGGCGATCGTCTTGCGCACCAGCGCCATGACCGCGTCCACCACCCGGTCGCGGGCACGGTCAACGTCTTGCTGCTTCATGACCTTGCTCTCGCTCAGCGACCACTTTTCCCGCAGGACGACGGCGCTCTCGAATTCCTGCAACGCCTTCTGGACGGCGTCCATCGCGTGGCTTTTCCGTTCCAACTCCATGCGTACCTCATACGGCTGATGAAGGCTTCCAATTACCATCAAAGCGACGTGACGGGCAAGCCCCCGGGAACCGGGCCTAGGCCGCCTCGGAGCGCCGCTCGAACCCCTTGCGTTGCTGGGCTCCCCATTGACGAACGCCGCGGAGTGCGGAAATCACCCCTCTGAACCGCCAGAGTTGGTTCAGCTGCCGGTATCCGAGGTTCTCCAGGAGCGCAGCCGAGAAAAGACGGAAGAGATCGCGCCAGCGTGGATAGCGCCGAAATGTCAGCTCTTCCAGGGCGACCGCCGCCGCGGAGAGGGCAATACCCACCACAATCGCGAGGGCGAGGAACGACGCCACGTACGGCCCGCTCCAGACACCGGCGATCAGCGTCGCCGCGAAGGCGACGTAGCCCAGGATCTCGATGATAGGGCCCATCCCTTCCAGGAACATGAAGTAGGGAAACGCCAGCAGCCCGACGGTCCCGTAGCGGGGGTTCAACAACATGCCACGATGGCGCCAAAGGGACTCCAGCAGCCCGCGCTGCCATCGATCGCGCTGTCGCGCCAACCCCCCGAGCGTCTCGGGACATTCCGTCCAGGCGACGGGATCGGGGACGAAGACGACGCGCGGTGTGAAACCCTGGCGGCGGCAGACCTTGTGGAGCCGTACCACCAGCTCCATGTCTTCCCCAACGGTATCGGTCGCGTAGCCACCCGCCTGCACCACCAGCTCGCGGCGGAACACCCCGAACGCCCCCGAGATGATCAGGCTGGCGTTCAATTCGGACCACGCCACGCGCGCCGACAGGAAGGCTCGGAGGTACTCGACGACCTGCAGGAGCGGGAGGAGTCGCCGCGGCAAGCGCACCGTGCGCACCCGCCCCCCCTCGACCACCGACCCGTTCACGACGCGCACGATGCCGCCCACGGCCACGACCCGCTCGTCCTCCAAGAACGGTCGCGTGGCCCGGAGCAGGGCGTCGGGCTCGAGAATGCTGTCCGCGTCGATGGTACAGAATACCGGCGTTCGGCAGTGGTTCAACGCCGCATTCAGCGCGTCCGCCTTCCCACCGTTGGCCTTGTCCACCACCCAGAGATTGACGTGCCGCTGGCTCCGGTAGATCCGCCGGACGGGCTGCGTGGAAACTTCGGCGGAGGGCAATCGCGTGGTCCGCGCGAGATCAAAGGCCTGGATCAGCGCTGCGAGCGTCCCGTCGGTGGAGCCATCGTTCACGACGACGACTTCATACTCGGGGTAGTTCAGCGTCAGGAGCGCCTGAAGGGAGGCGACGCAGGAACGCTCCTCATTGTAGGCCGGCACGATCAGCGTGACCGGGGGTGCGGCTCCCGACGTGATCAGGTCGTCGACGTCGAGCGACCGGAGCCGCAGCGCGTACCGCCGCAGAAACCGGAACGCGAGGACGCTGGAGATGAGGTAGAACAGCGAGAGGGCGCTGAAATACCCCAATACGAGCACGTTGACGAACCAGATGAACCTGATGAAGGCGACGTACATCATCCATCGTCTTGGAAGAGCATTTCGCGCGCGACCATGGACGACCGCCGCTGGCGGACCTCGGCCACGGCCTCGAGCACACCGCGGCCGGCGCGCCGCAACCCTTCGGCCGCGTGGATCGCGACCCAGCTCACCGGGTCCTCGAGCGCGTCGACCAGGATCGGGACGTCTTCTTCCCCTCCAAGCTTGCCGAGGATCTTGATGGCCGAGCCCCGGACCGCGGCCACCGGGTCCTTCACCAATTGGCGCGCGAGCGGGAGGTGCTCGACGGAACCCACGCGCTCGAGCACCTGCAACGTCGCGACGCGCAGGTCCACGTCGTCGGCTTCCTCCGCGACTGCCGCGGCGATGGCAGTCGCGTCCTGATCGTTGAAGGCCGCCAGGACCTTCGCGGCCACCGACCGCAACTTCGGGGACTGCGCGCGGTCCGCCAGCGTCTGGCGAAAGGCCCAGGCCGATTCGGGCCCTAGCCGCTGAAACATCGAGACGAGCATGCGGTTGGTCAGTAGCGACAGCCGATTCACGCTCTGGATCAACTGCAAGACGTCCGCCGCCCGGTAATGTCGGGACAGGGCGACCGCCGCGATCATCACCACCAATGGCGCCCGATCGTCGAGCGCCGCGAACAGGTCACTCCGGTAGCGGACGGGGCCCAACTCGCCAAGCATCTGGGCCGCCCGCGCTCGTCGCTCCACGTTCCCGTTGGCAAGATCGCCACTCACCAAGTAGAGGTGCGGGCCGGCCAATCCGGTGATCAGCACGCGTTCGGCGCCACGAATCCGGCGGGCGTATCGCATCAGATACTCGACGAACCGGCGGCCTTCCTCGGGCCCTACGAGTACTTCCAGCGCGTCGACCGGCGCCGTGCCGCTCAGGACGTCGAGCATCACCGGATCCCACCGCGCTTCCAGCTTCGCCCACCGGCGGGCGATCCGGTTGTTCCTGGCCCGCAGCACGACGGAGGCGCCGACGAAGGCGACCGCGCAGAGCGTGATGATCCCAATGGAGACCAGGAGGATCCGGAACGCCTGATCCCCGACCGGCGAGGTGACGAAGGCGAGGCTGTCGGCGCCGATCACCGGCGGGCGATCAGACGCTGCAACCGAGCAACAAGTTCCTGCGGAGAAAACGGTTTCACGATGTAGTCATCCGCCCCGAGCTCGAATCCCCGCACGATGTCCGCCTCGCTTCCCAGGGAAGTCAGCAGGATGATCGGCAGTTTCTTGTGCCGAGGGTCCTTCCGCATATGACTCAGGATGGTCAGTCCGTCGACGACCGGCAGGCGGATATCGAGAATCGCGGCCGCCAGATCATCCCGCTCGGCGATCGTCGTCGCGGTTCCGCCGTCGGGGGCATGGAGCACCGTCAGTCCCGGCTCGCGGGAGAGCCGGTGGATGACGAGCCGGGCGGTCACCGGATCGTCCTCCGCGAGGAGCACCTTGCGCGATTCGGGGGCAGGCGGGGGAATCGTCATCCCGTTGCTCCTCCGCCCGAGCCGGTCCCCGCCACGAGCCTCGCGATCTCGGCCTCGAGCACGCCGCCCGCGGCGGTCACCGCGGCGTGCAGGCGCTCGACCGCGTCCGGCGCCGGTCGCCGTCCCTGGGCGGCCGTGTGCTCGCACTGCTGGGCGGACTCCGCCACGTCGGTCAACCCCAGCATGGAGGCGCCGGAAACGATGGCGTGCGCCGCCTGGGCCACCTCCCCCCAGTCGCCGGCCGCCACCGCCTCGTCCAACGTACGCACCCGCCCGGGGGCCTCCTCCAGGAACGTGGCCACCACATCCCGTGCCAGGGATTCGCCGCCCGCCTCGAAGATGTCCGCCATGTACACCCGGTTGAGCGGCCGATCGGAGCTATTCACAGCCACAGTCCCTCCTGGGCGTTCGCATAGCTCCCCGAAACTAGTACCCGATCTCGACTGCGGCCATACGACCCGCCGGCCGGACGTGGAAAGCGGAGGGGGGACCCACTAGACTGTCCTATGGCACACGACTGGAGCGAGGCATGACCGAGCGCGTGGAGACATCCGAATTCCGGGTCCGGGGGGAGCATCTCGTCGCCCGCATCCGCGAGATCCTTCACGAGGGGAACGTTCGACGGATCATCATCAAGAACGACGAAGGTCGAACGCTCTTGGAGATACCGCTCACCATCGGCGTGGTGGGCGCCGTCCTGGCTCCCGTCTGGGCCGCGATTGGGGCGTTGGCGGCCCTCGCCGCCGACCTGCGAATCGTCGTGGAGAAGAAAGCGGAGGAGTAGCATGCGTAAGAGCATCATCGCCGCGCTCGCGGCTATCGTGTTGGCTGGGGGCTGTCAGCGCGGCCCCGATCCGGCCGTACAGGCTCAGCTCGCGGAGCTGACGGCCGTGTCGGCCGAGAAGGACAGCCTGTTGCAGCAAGTGGCGGAGACCGCGCGCCTCATGAGCGAGATCAGCGCCCAACTCGTCACCGTGGCGGATCCCAAGCGCCTCGCGCGCGTCGCTCAGGAGTCGGAATCGCCGGTATCCGCGACGCGCGACAGCCTGCGGGCCATGGTGAGCGACGTGACGACGCGCGTCGGCGCGCTCGAGGAACGCCTGGCGGTCGCGCAGCGTCGCGTACGGGCGCTCACCCGCACCTCTGACAGCGTCCGCGCGGCGCTCGATCAGGCCATCGGCGATCTGCGTGCCACGATCGAGAACCAGAAATCCACGATCGCCGCGCTGGCGGCTCGGACGGAGACCCTCGAGACCGAGAACGTGCGCCTCGCCTCCGAGAAGGCCGCGCTCGCCGACACAGTGGGCCAGCTCATCGAGACGCAGAATACGGCGTACTACATCATCGGCACCAAGGAAGAGCTGAAAGCGAAGGGCATCGTCACGGAAGAAGGTGGAAGTCGGGTGCTGTTCATCTTCGGGAAGCGCGGGACCACACTCGTTCCCGCCCGAGAGCTCGATCCCGACGACTTCACCGCCATCGACTTGACGACCACGACGGAGATTCCGCTGCCGGACAGTGGCGCTGCCTTTCGCATGGCGTCGCGCCAAAACGTCTCGTTCCTAGCCGCCCCCCCCGATCGGGACGGGAAGCTCCGGGGTACCCTCCGCATCACGTCGCCGGAGGAGTTCTGGCTTCCGTCAAAGTTCCTGGTGCTGGTGCGCTCTTGACCACCCCGCAGTCGGCCTCCCCGCGCCCGATGGTCTTCGCGCTGCTGTTCCTCGCGCTGGCGGCCGTCAGGCCGGCGCGGGTGGCCGCGCAGGACGTCGTCGTGCTCACCAATGGGGACCGGATCAGCGGCGAGCTCGTCGGCGTCGGCGCCGGCACCTGGACCATCAAGCATCCGGGCGGTGAGCTGAAGCTGAGCGCCGCGACCATCACCGCATTCTCGTCCGCCGGTGACGTCGGTGTCCGGTTCCCGGAGGGAACGATCGCCGCGGGGCGCGTGGTCACGACGGATGGCGGCATGCGGTTCGTCGGCGCGGACGGCACCGCCCGGCCCGTCACCATCGCGGATCTGGTGGCGGTCGGAAGCGCGACGAACCTCGAGTCGCTCCGTGAGCTGCACATTGGCTTCCTGTCACCGTTCGGCCGGTTCTGGCGCGCATCGATCGGGGCGGGATTCGCCAACAAGTCGGGGAACAGCCGGTCCCGCGGCGTCAACGGCGACCTCAAGATCGAGCGGGCGACCAGCAAAGATCGCCTGGCGTTCGGCTTCGGGACCGCCAGCCAGTGGTCTCCCGACGACGCCGGCGATCTCGTGAGGACCGTCGAGAAGTACTACGGCTCCGCGCGGCTGGATGTCGTCCTGTCGGGAGCGGTCTACCTGTTCGCCGGCACGCTCCAGGAAATCGACAAGTTCCAGGGCTTGGACCTGCGGTCGAACTATGCGGGCGGGGTGGGCTATCAGATACTGGCCCGGAGCCAAACAAACCTCCGGTTCGATCTGTCGGGCGGCCTTCGCGTCGAGAACTTCACGCCGACGGCCGGCGACACGACGGTCAGCACGGTCATCTGGTCGGCCGGCAGCCAGCTCAAGCAGAAGCTCGGCCCCCTTACCCTCGACTGGGCGCTTCGATGGACACCGGCGGTGGACGACATCGAGGACTATCGCCTGCTGTCGGACGCGGGCCTGGCCACGACGATCTTCAAGGGCCTCGGCTTCCGGATCGGTTCGCGCAACGAGTACAACAACAACCCGCCGGTCGGTATCCGGCGACATGACTGGCTGTTCACCACCAACCTCACGTATTCCCTCGGCGGCTGACGCCGACCACCTAAATGCCCACCGGCCGGGCCCCGTTATCGGTGCTCGGCCGGTATTGCGTATCCGTCCCCGCCCTTGAGACGACTCAGGGGAAGATGCCCAACTCCTCGTAGGCCACGACGACCTTCTCGATGGCCCGAATCATGGCCGCGGTCCGCAGATCGATCCCTTTCTTCTCCTCGCAGGTCTGGCGGATCTGTCGATACGAGAACGCCATGGTCTCTTCGAGACCCGAGTTCACAATGTCCAGCTCGTCGGCGCCCCGCGTGAGGGAGACGTTCTCGTCTAGCGTGAAGACCTTGGTCGTCGCCCCTTCGATCGCGTGGAGCAGCCGGAGGTAGGCGCTCTGATCGAAGCGCTTCTCCATGCGTCC
>CAYWNR010000214.1:0-6500 GCA_964459705.1 uncultured Gemmatimonadaceae bacterium
ATCATGCAGATGGACGCGGGCATGGACACGGGTCCGATCCTGCACCAGGTGCCGACGCCGGTGGCGACGGACGAGACGGCCGGTGAGCTGGAGGTCCGTCTCGCCGAGCTCGGCGCGCTGGCGCTGATCGAGGCGCTCGCGCTGTTGGAGGCGGGCGCCCTCACACCCCGTTCGCAGAACGAGCGTGGGGCGACGATGGCCCCGAAGCTCGCGCCGGAGACGTCCCGGATCACGTGGTCCGACAGTACCGGCCGCGTGGGACGACATCTCCGCGCGATGGATCCGCGCCCAGGTGCATGGACGGAGCTGGAGGGAAAGCGCATCAAGCTCTTTGGTCCCCACCAGGCCGGAGCCGCACCGCCACACACCACCCCCGGCACCATCGTGGAAACCGAGCCGGCACTGCTGGTGGCGACCGGGGACGGCCTTGTGCAGATCTTCGACGTGCAGCCGGACGGGAAGAACCGTCTCGCGGCCTCCGACTGGATTCGCGGGCGCGGCGCGCGGCCGGGTGACCGGTTCGCGTGAGGGTGGTACCGATCGTCCACGCGGTCACGGATGATCGCGTGGCTGCCCTGCCCGACTTCCTCGAGCGGGCGAGGGCGCTCGCCGTCGGCCCCGACATCGCCATCCATCTGCGTGCCCGGATGCCGGGCAACCGGCTCCTGGCACTCGCGGACTCGCTGCGCGCTATCACCGCGTCCACGGACACGCGCCTGATCATCCATGACCGCGTCGACGTCGCGCGCCTCAGCGGTGCGGACGGCGTCCACCTTCCACGGTCCGGCGTCCCCGTCGAGCGCGCCCGGGCGTTGCTGCCGGAGCGGGCACTCGTCGGGGGATCCACGCACACCGCCGACGACGCGCGATCCGCCGCGGCCACCGGCGCCGATTACGTCTTTCTCGGGAACATCTGGGAAACGGCCTCCCACCCCGGCCGGCCCGGGCTCGGTGTCGCCGCCCTCGCGGAGGCCCGCATCGACCGTGTGATTGCGATCGGTGGCGTCACCGTTGAGCGGGCGGCCCTGGCCGCGGCCGCGGGCGCCGCGGGCGTGGCGGCCATCCGGGCGCTGTGGGACGCCGCCGATCCCGCTGCGGCGGTTCGCGCCCTCCGAGTATCTTTTCCCTGATGACCGGTCCCATGGTTCGCATCTCGGTAAACGGGGAACCGCGCGAGCTCCCGTCAGGGCTGTCCGTGCTGGCGTTGCTTGAGCAGTTCGCCCTCGATCCCCGGGCGGTGGTGGTCGAAGTGAATCGCGCCATCGTGCGACGCCCGGCACTCGCCACGACGCCCGTGCGCGACGGCGACGCGGTGGAGCTGGTGCATTTCGTCGGAGGAGGTTGACGTGAGCGAGACGGTGCACCCCTCGGACACCCCGTTCGTGGTGGGCGGTCGGACGTTCCGCTCGCGCCTCATCGTCGGGACCGGCAAGTACCGGGACAATGCTGCGATGGTCGCCGCACATGCCGCCTCCGGCGCGGACATCGTCACCGTCGCCGTGCGCCGGGTCGACCTCGACCGCACGAAGGAAGAGGGGATTCTCCATCACCTCGATCCCGCGCGCTACTTCCTGCTCGCGAACACGGCCGGGTGCTACAACGCCGAGGACGCCGTTCGCTACGCGCGGCTCGCGCGGGAGGCGGGGTTCAATGAGTTCATCAAGCTCGAGGTGATCGGGGATCGCGAGACGCTGCTGCCGGACGTCGCCGAGCTGCTCGAGGCCACCCGCGTGCTCGTCGCCGAGGGATTCCAGGTGCTGGCCTACACGAACGAAGACCTCGTGACGGCGCTGCGTCTCGAGGACGCCGGGTGCGCGGCGGTGATGCCGCTCGCCTCGCCAATCGGCAGCGGTCTCGGACTGCTGAATCCGTTCGCGGTCCGGACGATCAAGCGCCGCCTCGAGGTCCCGGTCATCGTGGACGCCGGAGTGGGGACGGCCTCGGACGCGTGCGTCACCATGGAGCAGGGCGTCGATGGCATCCTCATGAACACGGCCATCGCCGAGGCCGCCGATCCCGTTCGCATGGCAACCGCCATGCGCCTCGCCGTGGAAGCGGGTCGGTTGGCGTTTCTCGCGGGCCGGATGCCGCGACGTGAGGTGGCCATCCCGTCCAGCCCGATCACCGGAATGCTGGCGTAGCACGCGGGATCGTGATGACGCACCCGAATGCTCCGCACGCTGCCGATGCGAAGACCACGCCGGAATCGGCCGATCGCGGGCTCGCGGCTCGCCGGGCTGCGCTGCACACGTTGCGGGCCGTGCGGTCGCAGGAGACGTTCGACGCCGCGCTGACACGCGCCTCCGCCGAGCTCACCGAAGTCGACCGCCGACTCGTGTACGAGATCGCGGCCGGTATTCTGCGGGGGCGGACGGAACTGGATGCCTTGATCACGCCGCTCGTCACGGGCGAATGGCGCCGCGTGGCTGAGGACGTACGCGACATCCTGCGGATCGGCGCGTACCAACTCCACCACCTATCCCGCATCCCCGTGCACGCCGCGGTCGCCGCTACCGTGGAGGTGGCCAAGCGGGAGCATGGCGTCCGGGCGGCGGGGTTCGTCAACGCCGTGCTCCGCCGACTCGCCACCGATCTGGCGGGAGGCAACATCACGGCTCCCACACCATCGGACGAACCGGCAACCCCGCGATCCCTCGCCAAGCGCTACTCCCATCCGGCGTGGTTGGTCGCGCGGTGGGTGGAACGCTTTGGCCTCCAGCCGACTGAGGCCTTGCTCCAGCACAACAACCAGAAAGCCGCCATCCATCTGCAACCAGCCCGTTGGCCCCTCGAGCGCCTGCGCGAGACCCTCTGCGGCGCCGGTGTGACCGTTCGAGCCACCCCCGGACTCCCGGGGCTGGTCATCGAGGGGATGCGCGTGCACGAACTTCCCGGATACGCTGAGGGTGCCTTCGTGGTGCAGGATCCGGCGCAAACGCTGGCGCTGGCGCACATCGATGTGCCCGCGGGCGCGCACGTCTGGGACGCCTGTGCCGCGCCGGGCGGCAAGGTCTCGCAGCTCGTCGGTCGCTGCCACGTCATCGCGTCCGACCCCCGTCGCCCCCGACTCCCCCGCTTGGTCGACACGGTTCGTCGTGCCGCACCGGGGACCCCGGTGCTCTGTGCGGACGCGCTCCACGCGCCCGTTCGCGCCGGAGCGTTCGACGCGGTCGTGCTCGACGTCCCGTGCAGCGCCACCGGCACGATTGCCAAGCATCCCGATGCCCGTTGGCGACTCTCCCAGGGGCGCATCGAGCGACTCGCCGCGTTGCAAGCGGCGCTGCTCGACGCCACGGCTGCCGCCGTCCGTCCGGGCGGGATGCTGGGATACCTCACGTGCTCGCTCGAGGACGAGGAGAACGGGCGGCAGGTGACCCGCTTCTTGGAGCGACACCCGGACTTCCAGTCGGATCGGGAAAATCTGTTCCTGTTCCCGCCGGAGCGCGGAACGGACGGCGCCTTCGCCGCGCGCCTGGTGCGAGCGGCCGCGTGAAGTTCCGCCGACGGTTTGCCACTCCGGGCCGGATCAGCGGGCTGTTCGCCGCGCTGCGGGACCGACTGGCGCCCTCATCTCCCACCTCGGACGACGACCAGGCGGCAGCACCGGACGCTCGGCCACGCGCGGATCGCGAGATCACGCAACCCGAGCGGTTGGTGGGCCTGCCGCCCGAGGAGATTCCCGACCTCGACGACCTGCTCGACGCCCAAGCAGCGAAGACCACGCCCGCGGGTCCCGCGTGGACGCGGTGGGTAGCGCGCTGGCGCTGGCCGTTTGACCGGCGCCTGTCGGTCCAGGTGGCGGGCGTGTTCGGCGGTACGCTCCTGTTCGGCTACCTCTTCGCCGCCATCGTCCTCTTCCCCGCACCCATCTTCGTCTCTCATCGGTCGATCCCCCGCGTGCTCGGTCAAGAGGAAGCCAGGGCGCGCGAAACGCTGACGGCGGCGGGATTCGGCGTTGGCGACGTGGAGCGCGAGCCCCACCCCACGGCGCCCGTGGGAACCGTGATCTGGCAGGACCCGCCGGCGGAGGTGGTCGCGCCCGAGGCAACGGATGTCTCGCTGATCCTGAGCAGCGGTCCCCAGCGCATTCCGGTGCCGGACGTCGCGGGATACGATGTCGAGCAAGCCCGCAGTCTCATCGAGGGCGCCGGCCTCCGCGTGGGATCCACCGAGTCGACGCAAGCACCGACCCCGAAGAACGTCGCGGTCAACACCCGCCCGCCCGCGGGGACGACGCTCAACCCCGGGAGCTCGGTCGTCCTCGTCGTCAGCGTGGGCGCCGCGACCCTGCGCGTCCCGACCCTGACGGGACTGAGCATCGAGGAAGCGCGGCTCGCGCTCGAAACGGCGGGTCTCGCACTCGGGACCGCGTTCGAGCAGACGACCACCGCCGTCGCCCCAGGGGAAGTCTTTTTCCAGGAGCCCGCTGCCGGGACACTTTCGGCACCCGGGACGGTTGTAAACGTGCGCATCGCCAGGAGTCCACGATGACCCCCATCCGACTGGCCCCCAGCATCCTCGCGGCGGACCTTGGCCGGCTGGCGGAGGAGATCGCGCGGGCGGAAGCCGGTGGTGCCGACCTGATCCACATCGACGTGATGGACGGTCGCTACGTCCCGAATCTCACGTTTGGCGCCGGCGTCATCGCCGCCGCGCGGAAGGCCACCGGCCTGCCCCTCGACGTGCATCTCATGGTGGTGCAGCCCGAGCGATATCTGGAGGCGTTCGCCGACGCCGGGGCCTCCAACTTCACGTTTCACCCCGATGCGACCCGCCACGTCCAGCGCCAGTTGGTCGCGGCTCGTGAGTTGGGGATGCGCGCCGGCTTGGCGCTGAACCCCGCGAGCCCCCTCACGCTGGTGGCGGAAGTGCTCGACGACGTCGACCTTCTGCTGCTCATGACGGTCAACCCCGGATTCGGCGGCCAGCATTACATTGCGGCAGCGAACGACAAGATCCGACGCGCCCGCGCCCTGCTGGATCGCGCGGGAGGACGGATCTGGCTGGAGGTCGACGGGGGTATCACCCCGGAGACGATCGCCGCGGCGCACGACGCCGGCGCGGATACGTTTGTCGCCGGCTCGGCGGTGTTCGGCGCGCTCGATCCGGCCAACGCCCTTCGGGAACTGCGGCGCAAAGGCGCCGTGAACGTGTAGAGCGGTATCATGGCGAATCGTAGACAGTGGATTGCCGTGGGCGTGGTGCTCGGGGTGCTCGCGTTCGGCCTCGGCGCCGCCGCCTTGTTGACGCCCGAGATTGCGCGCGTCGAACCGGGCTCGAAGGCACCGAATTACAAGGCCGAGAGCCTGGCGACTGGTGACTCGGTGACGGTCGACTCGTACCGCGGCCAAGTGGTGCTCCTGAATATCTGGGCCACCTGGTGCGGCCCCTGCGAGGCGGAAATGCCCTCGATGGAGCGACTCTACAAAGAACTGGGACCTGAGGGCCTCAAGGTCGTCGCGATCAGCATCGATCAGGCTTCGTCGGACGCGGTGCAGAAGTGGGTGAACGACCACGATCTGACGTTCACCGTGCTGCACGATGCGTCGGGCCGCATTCAGCAGACGTACCAAACCACGGGTGTGCCGGAGAGCTTCGTCATCGACCGGAACGGCGCGATCGTGAAGAAGGTGTGGGGCGCCACGGAATGGGATCACCCCGCCCAAGTGGCCCTCATCCGGAGGTTGCTTGCCGCCCCGTAGGTCGAGCCTGGCCCGAATCCGGACGGCGATTTTGGTCAACTGGCCAGCAAAGCTGACGGCCTTGCTGCTTTCGGGAGTGCTCTGGGCCGCGGTCGCCGCGGAGGAACCGACCACGCAGTTGGTTCCGGTGAATTTGGAGGTCGACCCGCCCACCGGGCGAAGTCTCGCGGGCGAGTTGCCCCCTGTGCAGGCGGTGTATGTCGGGAGTACCCGCGAGCTCATCAAGCTCTACACCTCGCCACCGGTCATCCGGAAGGTCCTGCCAGACACACTGACGGGCAGCGAGTACACGCTCGAGTTGTCGCCGCAGGATCTGATCGCCGGGCGTCGTATCAACGTGCGGCCCGAGGACGTGCAACCGCGCGCCGTCACCATTCGGCTCGATGCGGTCGTGCAGCGATCCGTCGGGGTGGAGCCGCGCGTCACCATCGTGCCGGATTCCGACTTCGCGCTGGTCGGTGGGATTGGCGTCAGCCCACCCACGGTGATCGTCTCGGGACCGGACTCGGCCGTTCGGTCGCTCGCAACCGTCCCGACGGTTCGCCTCGAGCTGCGGAGCGTGAGCACTCCGGTCCGGCGCACGCTGGCCATCGACACCGTCGGCCTGGGCGCCGTCCGCGTTTCGCCGGAGTCGGTCCAGGTCTCCGCCGACGTCGCGTTCGTTGCCGAGCGCGTCCTGGGGGGCGTGCCAGTCACCGTTCGCAGCGATCGGCCCGGGAACGTCACCGCGGACCCCGCGGTGGTCCTCGTCACGATTCGTGGCGCGAGCCGCCGGCTCGCCTCCCTCACGCGCGATTC
>CAYWNR010000215.1:0-6492 GCA_964459705.1 uncultured Gemmatimonadaceae bacterium
ACGGAGGCCAAGCTCGCCAACGGGGTCGGCGCGACGGTCCAGGCCAGCTTCGGCTACAACGCCACGGCGCCGGAGGCAGGCCTCGCATACCAGAACCTGCTCCAGGCCCAGCAGTTCACCCTTTCGGTCCAGGTCCCGCTCTGGCAGTGGGGCGCGCACGGCGAAGACATCCGGGCGGCGGAAGCCGAGCGGGACCGCACCGAGAACCTGTCGCAGTCCACTATGGAGCAGACCGCGTATGAGGCGCACTACGCCGCGCTCCAGCTGTCACAGGCACAGCGCAACGTGGCGCTCTCGGCCAAGGCGGACACTGTGGCCGGCAAGCGGTTCGAGGTGGCGTACAACCGCTACGTGATCGGTCGCATCAGCATCGACAATCTCTATATCGCGCAGAACGAGAAGGACCAGGCGCTGACGCAGTTCGTACAATCGCTGCGCGGCTACTGGCAGGCATACTACCGGTTGCGGCGGGTGACCCTGTTCGATTTCGAGGCGGGCAAAGCCATCCGGTAGACCGTCGGATCGGGCAACGGCGCATCACGGCAGCCCGTACGTTGGCCGGCCGGGTCGGAGCCTTCCTACTTGGTGAGTGACACCGTGCCGGTCGATTCCCCCCTCGCCGCCTGCGCCGGCGGGCAGGCACTACGCACAATCAGGAGCGCCCCTTCCATTGCCTGGGCATCGGGCGAGATCGTCAACGTGCCGGTCCACGCCTCGCAGTCGAAGTCCACCGCCCAGGTGAACGTGCGGGCCGCCGTATCCACCTGGCCCGTCAGCGCGCGTCCTTGGGGAAAGAGCGCGCTCACCGCCATTTCCCCGGTGACGGCGCTCCCTCGTTCCTGGAGCTTCATGCTCGCCGAGCTGGCGTCCGGCAGATAGACCGAGCCCGTCCAGGTTCCGACGATGCTGGCAGGGACCGCCTCGGTCGTTTGGTCCGAGATGCATCCCAGCACCGCGGCACCGATGATCGCTGCCAGCACGGTAGACGGACGACGCACGAGCATGGGATCCTCGAAGTGCATGGTGTATCCGACCAGCTCCACGGCCGACGCACCCAAGCGGCCGAGTGCCGGGCTGACCCTACCTTAACCGGCCGGCCCGCGTCGGGCCAGCGAGGGACCCCTCGAGCCGGGCCGAGGGTAGGAGGTCCAGTGCGATCGCGAGTCACCCAGCCATATCCTCGTTCTTTGTGGAGAGTCGATTCATGCTGAGACCGTTCGTCGCGGCCCTCATCCTGTCGTCTGTTGCTGCACCGGTCGCCGCCGCCCAGCAGTCGCCCTACGTCGGGCGGGAGACGCTCCCCATCAAGGCGCTCACGGCGGACGAGATTCGCGACTATCTCGCGGGTGAGGGCATGGGCTTCGCCCTCCCGGCCGAGCTGAACGGCTACCCGGGCCCGCGCCACGTGCTGGACATGGCGGACAGCTTGGGACTGAGCACGGAACGGCGGGTGGTCATCCAGGCCGTCTTCGACAAGATGCACGGCGAGGCCGTCCCACTGGGCGAGGCCATCGTGGCGGCAGAAGCGAGCCTCGACTCGGCGTTCGCCGAGCACCGGGTGTCCGCCGACGATCTCGAATCCCGCCTCGCCCGCATCGCCACCCTCAAGGGACGGCTGCGGTACGTCCACCTCGACGCCCACCTACAGACGATCGCGCTGTTGTCGCCTGACGAGGTGCGCACGTACCAACGCCTTCGAGGGTACGATGGACACGCCGGTCATCATCATGACGGACCCCCGGCCTGACGAGATTGCAGGCGGCAACGGAATGCGATAGCGTCAGGGTGGTTCGGTACGCACATCCCAGCCGACCAGCCTGGATCGTGATGCTCTCAACGCGCCTCACCGCACCGTTGGCGTTGTGCCTCGCCCTGTTCGCCGGCGAGCCTCCGGTCACGCCCCAGGCCGCCGATATCCTCCCCGTGCCGCGGGACTATCGCTTCGATGGCGGGACGGCCGAGTGGTCGGCCCCACCGACGTTCCCACTGTTGCCGCGGGGTACCGGCGCACCGAGCGGGCGGTTGTGGCTCGGGACGGCCGCCGAGGGATTGGTGATCGCGGGCGACATACCCGGCGCCGCGCCGCGATGGCCCGACGCCGCCGGGACGATGGCCGCGAGCGACCACGTCGAGGTGTGGCTCGCGGACGGCGACACGCTCGCGCTGCCGCCGATCGGATGGGGCAATCAATTCGACGACCTGACGCTCTCGTCACCCGACGACTGCGCCACCCGGGGCTCGGCGGACACCGCGGCCGTGTCCGCCTGCCGGTTCTGGTACTCAGCACAGGAACGGTATCGGCGCACGTTTCGCCGCCTGTTCGTGCGCCAGTGGCAGCTCGCGCCGACCGTGGCGGCCGAGACCTTCGCGCAGCCCGCGTACGATGCCCTGGATGAGGAGGCGCGGCGAGCGGTCGAACCACTGCGCCCGGTGACGACGCCGACCTTGCGCGCCGCCGAACGGCGCGCGGGCCCGGGCTACGAGTTCGAAGCGTTGATCCCCTGGTCCGCGTTCCCGCCTCTCCGGTCGCTGGAGGTTCGGCGGCTGCGGGTGATGGTGGACGTGTTTCGACCGGGTGCCGGCGGGCGACGCTACGGACCGTTCGCGACGACCGCGGCCGAACGCCGCTGGGGAGACCCGACGACGTTCAACGCGGTCGGATTCACGTCGACGCGCCGGTACGAAGTGACGGCGTGCGCGTACCCGCTTCGGGGATATCGCGCGCCGACGGCCCGCTATTTCGGCTACGGCCGCGTACGTGCCCCGGACACCATCCAGACGTACTTCCTGCCGACCGCCAGCCGCGACGTCGCGACGGTCATCGGGCTCGAGAACGAGGCGCACGGATACGCGTACGAGCCCGAGGGCCATTCCCCGATCGCCACCCCGACGACGTACTTCGCGCGCCCGCTGGGCTCTGGTGGGCTGCTCTGCGGCCCCCCGCTTCGCTACCGTTGGCAGGGCACGGTATTCGCGGCCGATACGCTCACGCTCGACAGGGCGGTACAGGTGAAGCCGCTGCCCGACGGGACGTTCCTGCTCCGCAACGGCCCACGGGTGATCTACAGCTACTACGGGTCGGGTCAGTGCGGAGCGTGTCCCCGCGTCGGCCTCACCATGCTGCACCTCGATCATCACCGGGGCGTCACCCCGGCCCTCGAGCTGTTGGAAGTCGCCGACTTTGGCTCGAACGATCTCGACCTCTCCGTGTCGGACGCGTGGGACAGTGTGTGGTTCTGGAACGAACGGCTCGTTGGCGACGACTATCGCCCGGTGTGGAGCTTGACGACCTATTGTTGGGACGGCCCCGGACGCACGTACGCCGTCTGCGCCAAGCACGACTCCGTTCCCGAGCCCAGCCCACGGCACATCGTGGATTGGGATCCGTGACGCCGGCTCTCGCACGTAGATGACAGACCCGGGAGTTCGAGACGCCGCGTGCCGCTGTCTGCGTCCACCCCTGACGCATACCGACTTCGAACGCCATGCCGTCGGCGTTGACGAGACCGGTGGCCGCTTCGCCGAGGTCGCCGTCGAATGCTGCCGCCACTGCGGGCAGTGGTGGCTCGAGTACGCCTACGAGGTCGAGGCGGTCTCACGCTCTGGACGCTGGTATCGCGGCGCGATCACGGGCGCCCAGGCAGGGGCCTTGACCCCCGAGGTCGCCCCCACCGTCCTCGCCGGTCTCCCGTGGCATCTCTATGGCGGCAGCTACTTCGACACGACGGGGGCGCGGAGCGAGGCGCCACTCGATCCCGCGTCGTTGTGACATTCGTTCAGCGAAGGTGGGTGCGGAGCGGCCAGACGTTCAACCGACGGGAGGCGGCGATGCGCGAGCGAATCGAGTCTCTGTTCCGGGCGTGCGAAGCGGGGGACCTCGAGCGGGTCAAGGCGATCATCGACGAGGGGAACCACGACGTAAGCGGCGGCAACTACTGGCAGACGGACATCGATCCGCAGGGCTGGCAGCGGTCACCGCTGTTCATTTCGATCGTGCACGCGCATCTCGACGTGGCTCGCTGGCTATTGGAGAACGGGGCGGACGTCAACCAGCCCAGCAAGTACGGCGACACGCCGCTCACGATGATCCTCCAACCCCCACTCCCGAGCCACTGGTTCGACGCCGTCGAGCTGCTCATGGCGCACGGGGCGGACCCGACGATCGCCAACGACGACGGCGAGTCGGCGCTCGAGCTGGCGCGCAAATCGCCTCCCATCTGGGAGAAGGTCGGGCCGCTCTTCGCGAACCACGCGGGTTGATCACGCGTCCGCGCCGGACCACCACGTGACGTTCCAGGATCGGAACCCCCGAACAGCCAAGGTGCTCCGAGTGGCCGGTGCCCACTCGGCGGTCCGGCTCCGATATGCGCGGCGGTACGCCGTCGGCGGGCTGCAGGCATGCGCCCTGTCCGTTTCCGCGTCACTCTCCGTCGCCTGTCAGGGGGCGACACCGCCCGCCGGCACCACCCGCGACTCCGCCGGCATCCGGATCGTCGAGACTCCCAGTGCGGCGCGCGCGACCGCTCCCCTCTGGCGCTTGACGGACCCACCGCTGCTCGAGGTCGGCGCGGTCGCAGGTGCACCGGCCTACCAGTTCCATGGGATCGAAGGCACAGTGCGGCTGCCCGATGGGCGTGTGGTCGTCGCGGACGCCGGATCGAGCGAGATCCGGTTCTTCGACGCCGACGGACGGCATCTCGCCAGCCACGGCCGGCAAGGAGAAGCACCGGGGGAGTACCGACGGATCTCGGCCTTGGGACGGGGCCCGGGCGACTCCCTGTGGGTGTACGACTTCGGGTTGCGACGGTTCACCGTGCTCACGGCGGCGGGTGAGGCGGTTCACACCGTTTCCGTCGGCTCCGTGCTCTCGGCGGTGAATGGCGTCGGGCGCCTCGCCGACGGCGACTTCATCGTCCGGGAGGAGTGGTCCTCGGGACCGCGCGGCGAAGCGAGCACCGGACTCGTGCGCTACCCGGCCGCGGTCGCGCGTCTCACGCACCATGGCACCGCGCTCGATACGGTTGCGCTTTCACTGGGCCGTGAGATCGTCATCATGAGCGAGGACGGTCGCGGCGTCATGAGCGCGCCGCTCTTTGCGCGACACGCCGTCGCCGCCGTGCACGGGAATCACGTGTTCGTGGGAGACCAAACCACCTTCGAGGTGCGACGCTACGGCGCTGGCGGCGCACTGGAGACCATCTTCCGGCTCACCGGGCTCGACCTCGCCCTCGGTTCCGACGACGTTCGCCGGGCCACGGATTCCCTGCTCGGCGGCGCGGAGGCGCGCCTGCGGCCGGCCCTCCGAGCCCACTACACGGCCCTGCCCACACCCCCAACCCGGCCCGCGTACGGCCCGCTCCTCATGAGCGACGGTGGCGACCTCTGGGTGGGCGCGTCCGATGCCATCGGAACGCCACGGTCGTGGACCGTGTTCGACGCGGCGGGAACGCTACGCGCGATCGTCCAGCTGCCCGACCGATTCCGGCCGTACGACATCGCCGGCGATCTCGTCACCGGTACGTGGCAGGATGAGCTCGGCGTGGAGTACGTGCGGGTTTACCGGATCGAGCGCCCGGAGGCCGCGAGGGCTTCTTCATAGACCCCTCAGAGAATCCTGAAGCGGCGGACCCCAGACTTCGTCGCAGCATACCCTTGGAGGTCTCCTGCCTGCGACGGCGCTCGCGAATGGCGTGATCTTCGACATCCGCCGATTCTCGGTCCACGACGGACCGGGCATTCGGACCACGGTCTTCCTGAAGGGTTGCCCGCTCCGCTGTTCGTGGTGTCACAACCCCGAGGGACTGTCCGCGGCTCCCGAGGTCGTCTGGCGGGAGGAACGCTGCACCCGCTGTGGCTCGTGTATTGCCGCCTGTCCCGAGGAAGCGCTTTCCTGGGTGGACGACGCCCCGGTGCTGGACGGGGCGCGCTGTACGCTCTGCTCCCTCTGCGAAGACGAGTGCTACGCGGAGGCGCGCCAGCTGCTCGGCCGCACGATGGACGCCGCCGCCGTGCTCGCGGAGGTCGAGCGGGATCGGGTCTTCTACGAGGAGTCGGGTGGCGGCGTGACGTTCTCGGGCGGCGAGCCGCTCTCCCAGCCCGAGTTCCTCGGCGCCCTGCTGCGGGGCGCCCGCGCCGGCGGCATCCACACCGCGCTCGACACGTCCGGCTACGCGCCGTGGAGCGTCGTGGACGCCCTCCGCGACGACGTCGATCTCTTTCTCTACGATCTCAAGCACGTGGACGACGAGCGTCACCGACGGTTCACGGGCGTCTCGAACGCCGCCATTCTGGACAACCTCACGCGGCTGGCGCGGCTCGGCCACCGGATCGTGCTCCGGCTGCCACTGGTACCGGGTGTGAACGACGACGACGCCACCATCCACGCGACCGCCCGGCTGGCCGCCGGGCTCGGCATCGAGCGCGTGGTGATACTGCCTTTCCACCGGTTGGGAAGCGACAAGTACGGCCGACTGGGCCGCGCCTACGATCTGC
>CAYWNR010000216.1:0-6491 GCA_964459705.1 uncultured Gemmatimonadaceae bacterium
TCGCCACCGCACGTTGCACATACGTCGAGCTTGCCATTCGTGCTGCTTAACGTGTCTGTGCTTCTGCTGCGGGCATCGTCTCTCCAGCAGCAACGTATATCAAGTGACGTGGCCTGGGAGCCCACCATGCGAGTGAGAGCCCGGCCCCGCGCGCGCCCGACAGCAGCAAGCACTTGTTAGAGCGCAAGCCTCTACCCACCAACTGAGAGGCGGAGAGTATCTGTACTGATGCCCCAGGCAGTTCGGCCGCCATCGCCGAACACCTGGAACAGCCCCGATAGGAAGTAGATCCCTGGTCTGTCGAAGACATATCCGCGTCTGATCGTGGAATCTCCACCAACTGGCAAATAACCCTTCCAGATCTCGTTGGGTTTGAGGTGTACGAGATGCTGCTGGATCAGGTCCTTACCTGGATACCAGTCCGGGTAATCCATACCTCGCGCGTTGACGATCGATCGATTCGCAGAGTCGCTCAGGCTCAAGAACACCAGCGGGCTCGGCCACTCAAGAAGCAGGGCGACTGCAATGGTAGTGTCTGTGATGTTGCGTGCTTGAACCGCGACCCAAACGCCCGGCCCCAGGGGTTGTTCGTCGGAGGTTGTGGCCAGAAGCCGGATGGCCACCGGTGGGTTCTGAGCCCTCAGAGGCAACGGCCCCGCCGTACAGATGAGCAGGAGAAGTGTGAGGTAACCAGAGGCGGTCACGACATCGGCTCCGCTTGCGCTCTAACTCATAGTATACAGAACTCGATAACGCCCATTCCAATACCGCCGGTCGTGATAACGCTCGACGCCGCGGCCATTGGAGGGGCGGCTAACTCCCTTAAAGTGCAGTCCGCAACTGCGGCCGGCAAGCTCCGGCCGGTTGGCGAAAAGCCGCGCGGCGGTCGACTAAACCCGAAGCGGGATAATTGCATTGGTAGGTAATCAAAACGCCGAGCGGGTGATCAAAAATCTGCCGGACTCCGGACACCCAGCCCACCCCGATTGAGGACGTGTGTGTAGATCATCGTCGTGCGGACGTCCCGATGGCCGAGCAGCTCCTGCACGGTCCGGATGTCGTAGCCCCCTTCCAGGAGATGCGTCGCGAACGAGTGCCGGAAAGTGTGGCACGTGGCGCGTTTGGCCAGCCCAGCCGATTGCACGGCCGCGCGAACCGCACGCTGCACCGCCGACGGATGCCAATGCCAGCGGAACATCACGCCCGTCGCCGGGTCGCGGTGCGCGCGCGTGGCCGGAAACACCCAGTGCCACGCCCAATCCGTCGTCGCGTACGGGAGCTTGCGGTGGAGCGCGCTCGGCAGGGGAACGCCGCCGCCCCCCGCGGCACGCTCACCGGCCCACCGCTCCCGGACGCGCACCAGATGGTCCTCGAGCATCGGCACCACCGACCCGGCCAGCACGGTCACGCGGTCCCGCTTGCCTTTCGCGTCGCGCAGGCGAAGCTCTCGGCGCGGGATGTCGACGTCCTTGACCCGCAACGTCAACGCCTCCATCAGTCGGAGGCCGGAGCCGTACAACAGCTCGGCCACCAACCGATTGGGCCCCGTCATCGGGCCGAGGACTCGGCGCACCTCGTCGCGCGTCAGCACCACCGGCACCCGCACCGACTCCCGTGCCCGCGGGACGCGGGCGCGCGAGAGCGGTCGACCGAGCACCTCCCGGTAGAGAAACAGGAGGGCCGCCGCGGCCTGGTTCTGCGTCGCCCCGCTCACGCGGCGCCGCTCGGCCAGGTCGGCCAGAAACGCGGCGACCTCCGCGTCGCCCAAGTCCCGCGGATGCCGCATCCCGGCGAACCGCACGTAGCGGGACACCCACGCCACATACGCGCGCTCGGTCCGCGCACTGTAGTGCCGCAGTCGAACCGTCCGCCGCACCTCGGCCAGCAAGCCGCCAGCGACCATGCCTCAAGGTCGCCCCCAAAGGCCTCGGGCGCCGTACCGCCCGAACGCGCTGGTTACCGAATTGGCGCACCCGGCGCGTCCCACGGCCGCGGACGACTCAGGACATTCCCTCCACCAGTACCATGTCCATCCGCGCGGCACTCCGCCGGATCTCCTTCGCCGTCGTGTACTCCGCCGAAGAGTACCACGCCTCCGCCCGCTCATAGGTCGGAAACTCCAGGATCACCAACCGGCTCGGCTCCCACTCTCCTTCGAGCACCTCCGACCGGCCACCCCGCACCAGGTAGCGTCCCCCATAAGCGGCTACGGTCTGCGCCGCGAGATGCTTGTACTGCTCGTACGGCACGGAATCCAGCACTTCGATGTCGACGATCACGTAGGCAGACATGCGACCACCACTCCGCGATGGGGGCGAGACGGCAACGCGCCCGCCGAGCGCGGGCCGCCACCCAAGCTCGCCGATGCGACCGCGCCGCGCGAGTCCGGCACTTCGTCGCTATCATTCAACGACGACCCACCCGCGAACGAGGTCCAGCCGATGCGTCCCTTCCGACCCCGCGCCATTCTCTACGACGGTGTCCACGAGATCCGCGACTGGCTGCTCAAGCGCTTCTCCATCTCGTTCGACGGCTCCCCCATCGACTGGGACCGGTTCGACGATGGCATCCGCATGGCCGACGCCGCGCTGCCGAGTCCGTCGCACACCGGGGGCCGCCTTGGCGTCGGATTCGTCATCGCCCACCACGGCCGCGCCGCCGACTACGTCATCCTCGGCTGGTGGGACCGTGAGAATGAGCTGCCCCTCCGCGTGTTCGTGCGACCGCCCACCGAAGACCGCTGGCGGCCCTCGCGGGAGTCCGAGTCGCTCTGCGTGTGGGACCTCGAAGTCATCTGGGCCGAGCGGCAGGCATACGTCGATACGGTGATGACGGAAACCCCGTCCCCCGACGCCTACCTCACCCGCCACGGCGGCTGGGCCCTGGACGAAGTCCCGGCCTAGGAACATTCCCTCTCCCGCAACAGCGGGAGAGGGTCAGGGTGAGGGGCGGGTGAGGGCTATATTTCGCCGTGCCCGTTCGCCTCCTCGCACTCGTCGCCACGCCGAGCGTCTCCGACGCCCTCCAGCACAACCCAGCGCTCGCGATCGTGCTGCTGTTCGTCGCCGGCCTGGCCACCAGCCTGACACCGTGCATCTACCCGATGATTCCGATCACGGTGGGTGTGATCGGCGGTACCGCCGAGGCGGGCCGGACACGACGCCGCACCGCGGTGCTCACGTTCACCTACGTGCTCGGCCTGGCGCTGGTCTACGCGTTGCTCGGCGCCATCGCGGGTGCCACCGGTACGCTCTTCGGGACCATCAGCGCCAATCCCTGGGCGCGCTTCGCGATCGGGAACCTGCTGCTGCTGTTTGGTCTGGCCCTGCTCGACGTGTTCCCGGTCCAGGCCCCGCGGCGCCTGCTCGCCTGGACCACGCGACTGCAGGGCGGGACCATCCCCGGTGTGTTCCTGCTCGGCGCCACGTCCGGCCTCGTCGCCGCGCCGTGCGGCGCGCCCGCGTTCGCCGCCGTGCTCACCTGGGTGGCGGGAACCGGGAGCCCGGTGCTGGGGTTCTTCTACCTGTTCGTATTCGCGCTCGGGATGTCCGTGCTGCTCGCGGCCGTCGGTCTGTTCAGCGGTACCCTCGCCGCACTCCCGAAATCGGGACGCTGGTTGATCTGGATCTAGAAAGGCGGCGGCGTGTTGCTGCTCGCGATGGCGGAGTACTACTTCGTGCACATGGGGATGGTGCTATGAACGGCGGGCCGACGGGCCGACGGGCCGACGGGCCGAGTGGGTTCATTGGCGTCGCGAGTTGGGCAATGCGACGCTGCTTCCGCCCGTCGGCCCGTCGGCCCGTCGGCCCGTCGCTCATCGCACTGAGCATCGCCTTCACCTCGGCTCTCCATGCCCAGGACCAGATCGGCCTCGCCGTCGGTTCCACGCCGCCCGCGGTGACACTCGAGGATCTCGACGGCAAGCCGGTCGACCTCACGCAGTGGATCGGAAAGAAACCCGTACTGCTCGAGTTCTGGGCAACCTGGTGTCCGCTCTGCAAGGCGCTGCTACCGCGCGTCGAAGCCGCGAAAGTCGCGCACGGTGACGAGGTCGAGTTCCTGATCGTCGCCGTGGGCGTGAACCAGAGCCCGCGCTCCATCCGCCGCTACCTGGACAAGCACGCCATGCCGGGCACGGTGCTCTGGGACGGCAAGGGCGCCGCCGTGCGCGCCTTCGAGGCGCCCACCACTTCGTACGTGGTCGTGCTCGATCGAGGGGGGAGGGTGGTCTACACCGGGGTTGGGGAGGAGCAAGATGTCGAGGCGGCGGTGAGTAAGGCGAAAGGGTAGACGCCAAGACGGCCAGACGGACAGCGGTGGGTAGTCGGAGGTGAAAGGGGTGGCTCGGAACATTCCGAACCACCCCTTAGACCTAACCGTCTGCAAACCGCTTGCCGTCTAGCCGTCTCGGCGTCTAACCCACGACCCACATCCAACATCCTTTCACCCAAGACCTCTTCAGCCCCACCCGGGCCCCCGCCCAGCCCACAGCTGTTGGAGCGTCACGCTCGGCCCGCGGCACACGAGAATGGGAACGTCCTGCTCCTCCTCCACGCCCCACGGATTGGTGACGCGCGCCGGCATCTCCAGCGAATCGCAGTGGATGCTCCGCAGGTCCTCGCGCTCGACGCCGAGCAGGATCAGGACCTCGCCGGGGCGCTCGCCGGGCCCGAACAGATAGAAGCTCCCGGCGAGGCTCACGACCGGTGGGAGTCCCAACCGTCGTCCGTAGAGATCCAGGGCTCCCGCCTGTCCGTAGTTGGCGCCGTAGAGGACCGTCCGTTGTTGCTCCGCAGGGCTGAGCGAACCGTAGACCATCGCCACCGCGTCCGCCTTCTCCCGCCAGCCCAGCATGTCGGCGTAGTCTTGCGGCAACGGAAGTTGGGTTCCGCGATTGGTCTGTGTCGCGGCGGTGATCCCCAACGCGGCCGAGTAGCGCGCCATCGGCGCGGGCGGGACGACGGGAAGGCCGAGCGGGAACAGTGCGATCCCGTACACCGCCGCCGTTCCCAGCAACGTCCACGCGAGTCCTGCGCGGAGTCGCGGTCGCCGCAGACCCGCGACCCACACCGCGCCAGCCGCGAACAGCATGGGGTAGACCGGGCCCGCGTAGTACGGCTTCCCATGCAGCACGCCGAGCAGCAGGAACGCGACCACGCACGCCCACCCGACCGAGCGGTAGGGGGCCAGCGGTCCCTTCCCGAGCAGCGCGACCGCGCCCAGGACGGCGAGCGCGATGGCCGGCCCCAGCATCAGCGGTTGGGTCACGAGGTACTCACCCCAGGTCATGCGCGCGAGCTGGCCGGAACGCAGGCCTTCCATTTGGTCCAACACGGGGAAATGCAGGGTGATCTGGCCGATCACGCTCGGGCTCCCGATGACGAATGCCAGCACGAGCGCGATCCACGGCCCCGGTGTCAGCAAGTCGCGCCGGCGCCGCGTCAGCAGCAGCGCGATCAGTACGGAGAGGCCGATGAACGCGATCGAGAATTTGGCGAGCAACCCCAAGCCGCCCGCGGCCCCCATGACCCACCACCAGCGCTTGTCGTTTGTCTGTTCGAGGCGCAGCAGCGCATAGAGCGCGGCGGTCCACCACAGCTGGTCGAGCACGACCGGCTGGAACAGCGTAGCGGTGCGCAGGAACAGCGGCCCGGTGAGCATGGCGACCGTCGTGAGCACCATCGCGAGCCGGCCGCCGCCGAGGGCGTACACGCTCGCGAGCGCCAATCCCAACACCCCCGCGCCCGCGATGGCCGGTACCAGCCGGTACGTGAACACCGACACGCCAATCGTATGCCGCAGCAGCTCGGAGAGCAGCGCGATCATCGGTGGGAAGTCCATGTGAAACAACCGCAGGTGCGTGCCCATCGAGAAGTAGAGGAACTCGTCCCGATGGAACTCGTAGGGCGTCATACCGGCCGCCACGAGGTGAATGAGGAGCTTCACGGACACGAGCACAACGATCAACGTGAGAAGTCGTTCCTTCTCCCCGTTCGCGTGCGGGAGGCGAGGAGCCGAAAGAGGCGGCCCGGAACCTCCCGAACCACCCCTTTCACCCATCACCTGCGAACCGCTGTCCGTCTTGCCGTCTTGCCGTCTATCCTCCACCCTACCTCCGACTCCCGTTCACCTCCCTACTCCGGGGCCGCGAGCTTATGAATCGCATCCCCAAGCTCCGTGTACGCCGTAGGATCGATCTCATGGAACGGCACGGCGCGATAGGCGATGCGCCCGTCCGGCCCCACGACGAAGAGGTTGCGATTCGTCTGGTTGCCCCGGCTCGTGATGGCGCCGTACAGCCTGCCGACCGCGGCCCCGCTGTCGCTCGCCATCAGGAACTGGAACTGGTCGTCGTGCGCCCAGGCCGCGAGCGCGTCGATGGGATCCACGCTGATCGCGATGAGCACCACGTTCTGGCCGTCGTTGAACAACTGCGCGTACTGATCACGGTACGCGTGCATTTGGATCGTTCAGCCTTTGGTCCGGGCGCG
>CAYWNR010000217.1:0-6470 GCA_964459705.1 uncultured Gemmatimonadaceae bacterium
CCGTTCAAAGTCGAAGGCGCATCACCCGAGGAGCGTCGCGCGCGCGCCCTCCAACTGCTGTTGGACATCTCGAAGGAACTCTCCCGTCATCAGGACGTGGACAAACTGCTCCAGCGGGTCGTGGACATCACCTTCCAGGTGATGGACGTCGATCGCGTCTCCATCCTGATGGTGGAGCCGACATCGAAAGAGCTGATTCCGCGCGTGTCCCACACTCGCCTCGGCGAGGTGGCCGGCGGCGGCGGGAGCCGCCACGTGCCCCGATCCATCGCGCAACGCGCGGTGGACGAGCGCCTGGCCATCCTCACGGACAACGCCGCCGCCGACGAGCGGTTCAAGGGCAAATCGATCGTAATGCAGAGCGTCCGCAGCGCCATGTGCGCGCCGCTCATGGGCCGCGGCGGTACGGTCCTCGGCATCATCTACGTGGACAACCTCACCGCCACGAACTCGTTCTCCGACGACGACCTGGACTTCCTCATCGCGTTCTCTGGACTCGCCGCGGTGGCCATCGAGAACAGCTCCTTGACCGATCGGCTAAAGCGGGAAGCCGTGGTCCTGTCGAACTTCCAGCGGTACTTCGCGCCCAATCTCGCCGAGCAGATCGTGAATCAGGAGGGCGAGGTCCAGCTCGGCGGCACGAAACGGCCTGTGGTGGTGTTCTTCAGCGACATCCGCGGCTTCACCCCCATGTCCGAGCAGATGGCGCCGGACGACATCGCGCGCCTGCTGACCGAGTACTTCACGGAAATGGTGGAGATCGTCTTCAAGCACAGCGGCACGCTGGACAAGTTCATGGGCGACGCCATCATGGCCCTGTGGGGCGCGCCCATCGCGCACGAAGACGACGCCGACCGTGCCATGCAGGCGGCCTTGGAGATGCAACAGGTCCTGGCCGAGCTGAACGCCAAGTGGGAGAGCGACGGACGTCAGCGGATCAACATCGGGATCGGCATCAACTTCGGCGACGTGTTCGCGGGAAACATCGGGAGCCAGCAACGACTCGAGTATACGGTGATCGGCGACGCGGTGAACGTCGCGTCGCGGCTCTGCTCCAAGGCGGCCCCCGGTGACATCCTGGTCTCCGAGCCGTTCAAGGATGTCCTGAAGAACCCGCCGGCGTTCGAAGCGCTCGAAGCCATCGAGCTCAAGGGCAAGGCCAAGGCCGTGCCCGTCTATCGGGTGAAACGGTAGGGCGTACCCGCATCGGCGAGCAGATCCACCACGAGTCGTAACGGCAGCCCAATCACCCCAAAACAGTCTCCCTCGATCCAGTCCACGAGCACGGCGCCGTATCCCTGGAGGCCGTAGGCTCCCGCTTTATCCATCGGCTCGCCGGTCGCCACGTAGTCCCGGATCATCTGGCGCGTGAGGGGCCGGAACCGCACGCGGGTCCGGTCCGTGCGTTCCCATACCCGGCCATCCATGGCGAGCGCAACGGCCGTCACGACGGTGTGCTCCCGTCCCGCCAACCGCCCCAGCATCGCTTCCGCCTCCGCGGGAGTATCCGGCTTGCCGAGCAGATCGCCATCCAGCGTCACCACCGTATCCGCCGCGAGCACCGGGCGGCCCGGGTGCCGGCCCGCGACGGCCAGCGCCTTGGCCCGAGCCAGGCGCGCCGCGAGCGCGTCGGGCGTTTCTCCCGGGAGTGGCGTCTCCTCGACCGCGTGCGCCGCATCTACCTCGTGCGCGATACCCAGCAGGGCAAGGAGCTGCGTCCGGCGTGGCGACGCCGACGCGAGGACGATCATCGCTCGAGCACCAGGGTCACCGGCCCATCGTTCACGAGCGCCACCTCCATCATCGCGCCGAACGTGCCCGTCTCCACCACCGCGCCGCGGCTCCGCAGCGCCGTCACGAAGCTGTCGTAGCACGGGATCGCGTGCTCGGGCGGTGCCGCGTCCACAAACGACGGACGGCGACCCTTGCGCGCATCGCCGTAGAGCGTGAACTGCGACACGACGAGCAACACGCCGCCGGCTTCACCGAGGGAGCGGTTCATCTTCCCGTCGTCATCCGGGAAGAGCCTGAGGCCGATGATCTTGTCCGCCATCCAGTCGATGGCCGCGCGGTCGTCGCTCTGCGTGAATCCCACGAGCACCAGGAAGCCGCGGCCGATCTGACCCACCACCTGGCCATCGATCGTGACCGAGGCTTGGGAGACACGCTGGAGCACTACCCGCACCCTACCACCCCCGAACAGAGGGGCAGCCCAACACCCCCCCGGCTCCACCCCTGGGGCAGAGGGGCAGCCATGCCTTCTCTCTGCCCCTCTGCCCCTCTCTCCTGGTGATGTTCACTCCACCGTCACCGACTTCGCCAAGTTCCGCGGTTTGTCCACGTCGCAGCCGCGGCGGACCGCAATGTGGTAGGCGAGCAGTTGGAGCGGGAGCACGCTGAGGACCGGCGTCAGCGCGTCGATGGTCGATGGGATGGGAAAGACGGCGTCGGCGAGTTGCGTGATTTCCTCGTCCCCTTCCGTGACGACGGCGAAAACACGTCCTCCCCGCGCCTTCACTTCCTGCACGTTGGACACGATCTTCGCGTACGTACCGTCCTTCGGAGCCACGACGACGACCGGCATCAAATCGTCGATCAGGGCAATGGGACCGTGCTTCATCTCGGCGGCGGGATACCCCTCCGCGTGGATGTAGGAGATCTCCTTGAGCTTCAGCGCCCCCTCGAGCGCAACGGGGAAATTGTACCCCCGACCAAGGTAGAGGGCGTTCTGGGCGCGGATGAAGCGCTCGGCGATTGCCTCGACGGCGTTCGCCTGGGCCACGACCTTGCGGATCTGGTCCGGGAGGGCGCGGAGGGCCTGAACCACGGCGCGCCCCTGCAGCACTGAGAGATGTCGCAGGCGTGCCAGCCGCAACGTGAGTAGCATCAGGGCGGTCACCTGCGACGTGAACGCCTTCGTGCTCGCCACGCCGATCTCGGGACCGGCGTGGAGGTAGATGCCGCCGTCCACCTCGCGCGCGATGCTCGAGCCAACGACGTTGACGAGACCAATCGTGCGCGCGCCGCGATGACTCGCTTCTCGCAGCGCCGCCAGCGTATCCGCGGTCTCGCCGCTCTGCGAGATACCCACGACGAGCGTGTCTTCGTCCACGATCGGGTTGCGGTACCGGAATTCCGACGCGTACTCGACTTCACATGGGATCCGGGCGTACTCCTCGAGGAGGTATTCGCCGATCAGCGCGGCGTGCCACGAGGTGCCGCACGCCGTCAGCACGATGCGGTCGACGTCCAGCAGGTCGTCGTCCGACATGTTGAGCCCGCCCAAGTGCGCTCCGCCCTCGTCTTCCAACAACCGGCCGCGCAGCGTGTTCGCCACGCTCTCCGGCTGCTCCATGATCTCCTTGAGCATGAAGTGCGCGTACCCGCCGCGCTCGACCGACGCCAGGTCCCAATCGATCGTCCGCACGGTCTTCTCGATCCGCGCCGTCTCGCTGTCGTAGATGTGGTAGCCGTCCGTCCGGAGCACCGCGATCTCCCCGTCATCGAGGTACACCACGGACCGCGTGTGCTCGACGATGGCTGCCGCGTCCGACGCCACGAAGTACTCGCCGTCCCCGACGCCCACGAGCAGCGGCGACCCCATGCGGGCCGCGACCAACGTCCCCGGCTCGCGAGACGAGATGATCGCGAGGCCGTACGTCCCTTCCAGCGACCGCACCGCCGCCATCACGGCGGCCGGGAGCGAGTCTTCGTACAGATCTTCGATGAGGTGCGCCACCACCTCCGTGTCCGTCTCGGAGCGGAACACGTGGCCGCGTTTCCGCAGCTCGGCGCGCAAGGTCGACGCGTTTTCGATGATGCCGTTGTGGGCGAGCGCGATGGTCCCGCCGCAGTCGGTGTGCGGGTGGGCGTTCACGTCGGTCGGAGCCCCGTGCGTGGCCCAGCGTGTGTGCGCGATGGCCGTGCGGCCGGCCGGCAGATGGCCTTGCAAGCCCTGCTCCAGCACGGCGATTCGCCCGGCCTTCTTCTCGACCGTCAGCGTCCCGTCGTCGATTGCGGCGACGCCCGCGGAATCGTAGCCGCGATACTCAAGGCGATGCAGCGCCTCGAGCACCAACGGCACCGCGGTGCGGGGACCAACGTAGCCAACGATACCGCACATGGATCCGTCCTCCTGTTTACGCCACCGTCTCGCGGCACGCGGCCACGAGGGCTTCCGCCACCGCCAACGTCCGCGCCTCGGCGATCATCCGCACGACGGGCTCCGTCCCCGATGGACGGACGTGGACCCAGCGATCGGGCCACGCCAACCGCAGTCCATCTTGCCGGTCCGCCGTCGCGTCGCCAAACCGCCGCTCGAGCACCCGATACAGCGCCGCGAGATCCGCCCCGCGCGGTGCCTTGGCCTTGACGATCGCGTACCGCGGACGCGACGCCACGCGCGCCGACACGGACGCCGTGCCACTGGCCAGCAAATCCAGGACCAGCGCCGCCGCCAGCGGGGCATCCCGGCCCAGATGCAGGGCCGGGAGCATCACACCGCCATTCCCTTCACCACCGACGATCGCCTTCGCCGCGCGCATGGCTCGGGCCACGTTCGCCTCGCCCACCGGCGCGCGCGCCACCGTCACCCCCGACGCCGACGCGGCATCGTCCACCACGAGCGAGGTCGAGAGATTCACCACCACCGGCCCGGCTTCCCGACGCAACACCGCTTCCACCCCGAACGCGAGCGTGTAGTCCTCGCCGATCGCGCGGCCCGTTTCATCGACCAACGCTAGGCGATCGACATCCGGATCCACGGCCATCCCCACATCAGCGCCCGACGAGCGCACCAAGTTCCCCAGATCGCCAAGGTGCTCCGGGATGGGCTCCGGCGGGCGGGGGAACCGGCCATCGGTCTCCGTGTTGATACCCACGACCACGCAGCCCAACCGTTCGAGCAGGCGCGGCATGATCGTCCCACCCGCCCCACGCACGCAGTCCAGCGCGACCGTGAATCTCCGGGCCTGGATGGCGGCCACGTCCAACACGGGCAGGACCAGCACCGCCTCGATGTGGCGTTCCACCGCCCCCGCATCCTCAAGCTGCGCCCCGACGCCGTCCCAGCCAACCCGCGGAACCTCCGTCGCGACCAATGCCTGGAGCTGCGAGGATGCGTCCTTGTCGAGGAAGAGACCGTCGTGACCCACGAACTTGAGTGCGTTCCACTCGATGGGATTGTGGCTCGCGGTCAGGATGATCCCACCGCCCGCTCCGTGATGCTCGACCGCGAGCTGCGCGCTCGGCGTGGGGATGATGCCGCAATCGACGACCGTGCAGCCCACCGATTGGAGCCCGGACCGGGCGGCGTCGGCGAACATCGCACCCGATGTCCGGGAATCCCGCGCCAGCACCACGCGCGGGGCGTGTTCCCGCGCCAGCGTCCCAAACGCGGCCGCGTAGCGGGCCACGAGCTCGGGGGTGAGGTCGGTCCCCACCAATCCACGGACCCCGGACACCGAGACCATGAGCGTGCCACTCATCGCCGAGTCCCCGTAATCCCCACAGAATCAATCGAATACATGGATTTGAACGTAGTGACCGCCAAGGACCCCAACAAGCACTTGCTTGCCGCCCCGCGTTGCCCGGAAGTAGGTTCCCCGCACTCTCTTACCCCCTCTCCACCATGGCCCGCGCCTCCGACGACGACCTGCAATACGGCTTTGCGACCCGGGCAATTCACGCCGGGCAGGCACCGGAGCCCGTCACCGGCGCCATCATGCCGCCAATCTTCCAGACGTCCACGTACGTCCAGGATGGCTTGGGCCGGCACAAGGGATTCGAATACGCGCGCACCCGGAACCCCACGCGGGACGCGCTCGAGCGGAACCTCGCGGCCTTGGAGGGCGGTCGGCATGGGTTTGCGTGGGCGTCCGGACTGGCCGCCACGGACGCGGTGCTGAAGCTTCTGAGCGCCGGTGACCACGTGCTCTGCGGCGAGAACGTGTACGGCGGCACGCACCGGCTCATGGAGCAGGTGTTCCGCCGCCTCGGTCTCACGTTCGCGTTCGTGGACGCGCGCGATCCCGCCCGGATCGAGCAGGCGGTGACCGCGTCGACCAAGATGCTGTACGTCGAGACCCCCACGAACCCGATGATGCGCCTCACCGACCTGGCAGTGGCGGGGGAGATCGCGCGGCGTCACGACCTCTTGCTGGTGGTCGACAACACGTTCGCGACGCCCTACTTCCAGACGCCGCTGGCGTTCGGGGCGGACATCGTGCTCCACTCGACCACCAAGTACCTGAACGGCCACAGCGATATGGTGGGCGGCGCGTTGATCACCAAACGGGACGATCTGGCGGACCGGCTTGCGTTCCTGCAGAATGCCGCCGGAGCGGTCCCGGGACCGATGGACTGTTGGCTCGCGCTCCGCGGAACGAAGACGCTGGCGCTCCGGATGCGACAGCACGACGTGTCCGGGCGACGGATTGCCGAATTCCTGGCCGGACACCCGGAAATTCGCC
>CAYWNR010000218.1:0-6458 GCA_964459705.1 uncultured Gemmatimonadaceae bacterium
TGTGGAGCATCGATCCCACCATCCCGCTGGCGGACGTGCAGGAAATGCGATCCGTGGTAGACCGATCGTTGGCGAGCCTGTCGTTCATGATGGTCCTGCTCGCAACGGCGGCGGCAACGGCGCTCCTGCTTGCGGCGGTCGGTCTGTATGGCGTGGTCTCCTATGTGGTCACGCGACGCACCGCCGAGATCGGCGTGCGCGTGGCGCTCGGCGCGCGCGCGAGTCACGTCACCCGACTGGTGGTTGGCGGCTCGATGAGGCTGGCCCTCATTGGTACGGCTGTCGGAGTGATTACCGCGCTGGTCGCGAGCCGGGTGCTGGCCAGCCTGCTCTACGGTGTCGAGACGACGGAGCCCACGGTGTATGTGCTGGCCGCCGTGGTTCTTGGTGGGGTGGCGGCGCTCGCCGCCTATCTCCCCGCCCGGCGGGCGACGCGCATCGATCCCGTGGAGGCGCTGCGCCATGAGTGACTTCCTCTCCGACCTCCGATACGCCGCGCGCGGCTTGCTCCGCCGACCCGGATTCGCCATCGCCGCGGTGCTCCTGCTCGGCATCGGGATCGGCGCGAGCAGCGTGCTGCTCACGCTCGCGCGGGCGACGTTCGCCCAACAGCCGCCCCACGTGGCGCAACCGGAGCGTCTGGTCCGGCTCAACCGCACCAGCGAAGGCGTCACCGCCGGCTCGCTCTCCTATCCCGACTACGAGTTCTATCGGGACGAGAATCACACACTCAGTAGTCTGGCGGCCTACGACCGGAGCCTGATCCCGATCATGGCACGGACCGGTGACGCGATGACGCAGGTGAGCGCGGGGCTCGTGTCCGGCACGTACTTCCACGTCCTCGGCGTGCAGCCCGCGCTCGGGCGGCTGATCCGACGCGAGGACGACCGGGGCGTCGGCGGCCCGCAGGTCGCGGTGATCAGTCACGACCTGTGGACGACCATGTTCGGCGGGCGACCCGACGTGGTCGGCGGGCAGTTCACGCTTGGCGCGGCGCAGTTCCAGGTGATCGGCGTCGCTCCCGCCGGGTTCCACGGCGTGAGCCTCGCCGAGCCCGCGCCGGATGTGTGGGTCCCGATCACGTTGCAGCCCGTCGTCGCGAGCGGGGAGGGCAACCGACTGCGGCGCGTTCCCGGGGAAAGCGAGTTCTGGGTCGACGCCGTCGGTCGTCTGCGTCCCGGCGTCGGGGTCGAGGCGGCCGCCGCCGATCTCTCCACGCTCGCTGTCCGGCTCGAGCAGGAGTTCGCGGAGTGGAGTGCTGGCAGCGGCGTGCGCGTGAGCGCGGACGCACGCTTCCACCCGAATCTCCGGCGGCGCATGGTGCGCGTGATGGGCCTGCTGGGCGCCGCCACCGCCACCATCCTGATCATCGCCTGCCTCAACGTCGCCCTGCTGCTGCTCGCTCGGGGCGCCGCCCGCGGCCGGGAGATGGGGATTCGCCGCGCGATCGGCGCCCGCCAGACGCGGATCGTCCGCCAGCTGCTGACCGAAGGCCTCCTGCTCGCGGTGGTTGGCGCGGCGCTGGGGATGGGGCTCGCGGTGTGGATCAGCCGGACGGCTGGCGCGGCGCTGTTCACCTCGGTCATGACGCGCTTCCAGCCGGACCTTGGCGTCGTGGGACTCACCGCGCTCGTCGCCATCATCTCCGTGCTGGTCTTCGCCCTTGGCCCGGCGCTGGTGGCAGCCCGCCCCGCCATCGTGGAGGTCCTGAAGACCGGTGGCGGTTCACGGCGCGGTGGCCGGTTGCGCAGCGGGCTGGTCGTCACCCAGATCGCCCTGTCGCTGGCCCTGGTGACCGCGGCCGGCTTGCTGGTGCGGAGCATTCTCAGCGCGCAGGCCGTGGAGTTGGGCTTCTCCACCGAGCGGCAGCTCCTCGTGTCGGTGGACCTCGAGCGGGCCGGATACACGGAGGCACGTGGCAAGGCCTTCATACGCGACGCGCTGGATCACCTTGCCGCGCTTCCCGGGGTGCGCGCGGCCACCACCACGTACCGGGTGCCATTCCGCGGCATGTGGTCCACAGGGTTCCGCGCCGAGGGCGTGACGCCGCCAACCGGTAGCAGCTTCGAGTCCGGCGCGAACGCCGTGGGTGCTGGCTACTTCTCCGCCATGGGCATCCCGATGGTGGCCGGGCGCGAGTTCGCGCCCTCCGACGACGATCAGGCGCCACTCGTCGCCATCGTGAACCAGACGCTGGCGCGTACCGTCTGGGGCGATGCCGATCCGGTGGGCCGCGTGATCGGTGACGGCGATCGCGGTCGCGCCACGGTGGTGGGAGTCGCGCGGGACGCGCACTACTACGATCTGGGAGAAACGCCGCAGTCCCAACTCTACTTGCCGACCCTGCAACACTATCGACCCGGCCTGTACTTCCTGATTCGGGCCGTGGCCGACCCCGCCGGTCTGACCACGGCGGTGGTGAGCCAACTTCGCGCCATCGATCCGTCGCTGGTCGTGGGCGGCGCCACGACGTTGGCGAGTGTCGTGGATGCCGAGGTCCGGCCCCTGAGAACCATCGCGATCACGGTGAGCGCGGTAGGTGTCGTGGCGCTGCTGCTCGCGGCGCTGGGCCTGTACGGCGTGCTGGCCTACCTCGTCACCCAGCGCACCCGCGAGTTCGGTATCCGGATGGCGCTTGGCGCGCCACAGGGCCGCGTGGCCCGCGACGTCGTGCGCTATGGTGCGCGTCTCGCGGCCGGCGGCATCGTCGTCGGCCTCATCGGCGCGTGGGTCGGCACGCGCCTCGCGCGGAGTTTTCTCTTTGGCATCGAGACGCACGATCCGGTGACGTTCACGGTCGCGCCGCTCGCGCTGGCCGTCGTGGCCCTGGCGGCGAGCTTCGTCCCCGCAAGGCGCGCCGGGGAAGTGAACCCGATGGAGGCGCTACGCCATGAATGACCTGTTGTTGGACCTGCGCTATGCCCTCCGCACGCTGCGCAAGACCCCCGGGTTCGCGCTCGCGGCGGTGCTCACGCTGGCGCTCGGCATCGGTGGGAACACGGCGATTCTGAGTGTGGTGGACGGCGTGCTGCTCCGGCCCGCGCCATTCGCAGACGTCGACAACCTGATGATGGCGTGGGAGACCGACCGCGCGAGCGGAACCACGCGGGAGCCCGCGTCGGTCCCCGACTACGCGGACTTCGTGGATCGTGCGACGAGCTTCAGCTCCCTGGCTGGGATCCAGGCGAGCCAGGGGACGCTCGTGCCCGATCTGGGTGACCCCGTATGGCTTGATGCCGTCGCCGTCACGCACGCGTACCTGCCCATGGTGGGCGTGCGACCGCTCATCGGGCGGACTTTCACGGCAGACGACGACCAACCGGGGGCCTCGCCGGTGGCCCTGATCGGGGAAGGTCTCTGGCAACGCCTCTACGCCCGGGATCCCAACGTGCTCGGCCGCACCCTGCACGCCAGCGGCGCGTCGTACACGATCGTCGGCGTGCTCCCAGAAGGCGCGGATTTCGGCACCTTGCAGGTGCTGCACGCCGCGGCGTACGGTCGCGCGTTCGCCGACCGCTTTGGCCCCGCGGACATCCAGCTCTGGGTGCCCCTGCAACCCAATCCCGCCACCGCGCCGCGCGACACGCACGGCGTGTTCATGGTGGGCCGCCTCGCGCCCGCGGCGACGCGCGCGACGGCGCAGCAGGAGATGGCCACCATCGCCGCCGACCTCGAGGCGACCTACCCGTCGAACGACGCCCGAGGCGTGTTCGTCGAGCCGCTCACCGACGTGGTGTTCGGTCCCGTGCGGCCGGCCCTCCTGGTTCTGCTCGCCTCCGTCGCGCTCGTTTTGCTCGTCGCCTGCGTCAACGTCGCCAACCTACTCCTGGCTCGGGGCACGACGCGGACCCGCGAGGTTGCCGTTCGCACCGCGTTGGGCGCCAACGCGGGTCGGCTGGCGCGCCAGTTCCTGGTCGAAGGCCTGGTACTCGCCTTCGCGGGGGGCGCGATTGGCGTCGCCGTGGCCGGCTGGGGCACACGGGCGCTCGTCGCGCTCGCGCCGGGGGACATTCCGCGACTCTCCTCCGTGAGTGTCAATGGACCGGTGTTGCTCATCACGACCGTGGTCTGTGTCGTGGTGGGAATCGCGTTTGGCCTGCTGCCGGCCTGGCAGGGACGCAGCCTCGCGCCCCAGTCGGCGCTCAAAGGGGAAGCGACCGGGACCGCAGTCTCCAGCGCGGGCCACCAGCGCTTCCGCTCGAGCCTCGTCGTGGCCGAGCTCACGCTTGCGGTGACGCTGGTGGTGGGCGCGGGACTGTTGATCAAGAGCTTCTGGCGGCTCAATCAGGTGGACCCCGGCTTCCGCGCTGAAGGCGTGCTCAAGGCGGAGTTCGCGCTGCCACGGAGCCGATATCCGGTGAACTTCGCGGTCTGGCCCAACTTCCGGGAAATGCACCAGTTCAACGCGGCGTTGCTGTCCCGCGCGGCCACGCTGCCCGGCGTCACGGCCGTGGCCATTGCCGGGAATCACCCGCTCGATGCGGGATTCACCAGCTCTATCTCGGTGGTGGGACGCGAAGCTGAGGCGCGCGACTGGCCCGAGCCCACCGTCCGGCGCGTGACGCCGAGCTACCTCCAGACCGTGAGCCTGGCGCTGCGTCGGGGTCGCGCGTTCGCGTCGTCCGACGAAACGTCGGCCCCGCCCGTCGCCATGATCAACGAAGCCGCTGCGCGCCGGTACTTCCCCGGCCAGGAGCCGCTGGGCCAACAGATCAACCTCTGGGGCGCGAGGCGTACCGTCGTCGGGATCGTCGCCGACGTGCGGATGCATGGGCTGGCAAACGCCGCGCCGCCCGCGCTGTATCTCCCGCTCGCGCAAGCACCGAGCGTGGACGGCAATGAGACACTCCTGCTCAAGACCAGTGGAGATCCCACCAGGCTTGGCTCAGCGGCGCGTGCGGCCATTCGGGAGATCGATCCCGCGCTCGCTGTCGTCGGGGTCGAGGCGCTGTCGTCCACCGTCGGCAGATCGCTGGGCCAGCAGCGGTTCACAATGCTCATCCTCGGCGTATTCGCGGCGCTGGCCTGTGCCCTCGCCCTGATCGGGGTGCACGGCGTGCTGAGCTATCTGGTGGCGCGGCGTTCGCGTGAGTTGGGACTGCGATTGGCGCTCGGAGCCACGCCGCAAGCCGTAGTGGGGCAGATCGTGTGGCAGGGATTACGCCTGACCGGCATTGGCGTCGGATTGGGCCTAGTCGTCGCGCTCGCGGGCGCTCGCCTGTTGCGACGGCTGTTGTACGGCGTCGGTGCGACCGATCCCCTGACGTTCGCGCTCGTCGGCGCGGCCGTGTTCGGTGCGGCGGTGCTCGCGAGCTGGCTCCCCGCGCGCCGGGCGGCACGGGTGGATCCGATGCAGGCCCTGCGTGGCGAGTGAAGCAGCCGTGAAGGAGCGACCCGCGTGGCGCGGGATAACACCCCGGTAGCCGCCGGCTCCGACTCGGTGACGGTGACGGCGACGGCAACGCGGCGCGCCGACTACGTGGGCATGGCACTCTTGGTACTGTCCGTCGGGGTCGGGCTGGCGCTGGTGCTCGTCGCCACCGCAATGTTCATTCAGGCTGTGAGATGATGGAAGCCGACAACCGTTCGACGCGCGACGCGCTCGCCGCACGCGAGCCGACGCCACCTATACGACGCTGAGTGCCATGTCCCTGATATCCCTCAACAACCTCGAAAAGTCGATTCCGGCGGGAAACGGGCGCCTGTGGATCCTGCGCCAGATCACGCTCGACATTGAGGAAGGCGAATTCGTCACGATCATGGGGCCGTCCGGAGCGGGAAAGTCCACGCTCCTCGGCATCCTCGGCATGCTGGACCACGACTGGGCCGGGGAGTACCGCCTGCTCGGCGAGCCGGTGCACGCGCTCAAGCCCAAGGCGCGCATCGCGCTGAACAAGCAGTACATGGGCTTCGTGTTTCAGCAGTATCACCTCCTCGACGATCTCACCGTCTACGAGAACCTGGACATCCCCCTCTCATATCGGAACGTTCCCAAGAAGGAGCGGGAGGCGCTCGTGGCCGAGGCCCTCGATCGCTTCGGGATCGTGGCCAAGAAGGACCTGTTTCCCAGTCAGCTGTCGGGGGGCCAGCAGCAGCTGGTGGGCGTTGCCCGGGCGGTGGTGGCGAGTCCCAAACTCATTCTCGCTGATGAGCCCACGGGCAGCCTCCACTCGCAGCAGGCGCGCCAGATCATGGAGCTGTTTCGCGAGCTGAACCGAGCCGGCACGACCATCATTCAGGTGACGCATTCCGAAGAGTGCGCGTCGTTCGGCAACCGTGTCGTGCAGCTCTTCGACGGCTGGGTGCGGAAGGAGTAGGCGGTCCGGGCGGTCCAGGCAGTCGAGGATCTGCCGCGCTGCCCCGCTGCCCCTTCGCCTCGTCATCCACAGAATAGATTTCCCTTTACGCCCATGCCCCCACGCATCCTCGTCGCCGACGACCAGCAGGACGTGCTCGAA
>CAYWNR010000219.1:0-6445 GCA_964459705.1 uncultured Gemmatimonadaceae bacterium
GCGCACAACAAGGCGCGCGAGGTGATCGCCGCCAAGATCCTGGGCCCCATCACGCTGGTGGAATCGACCACCAACCGGAACTCCCCCTGGGGTGCGTGGGTGTGGGACATCCACGAGAAAGGGAACGCGCAGACCATCGACTGGGACCACTTCCAGGAGACGGCCCCACACAAGGTACCGTTCAGCTTGGAGCGATTCTTCCGCTGGCGCTGCTGGTTCGACTACGGCACCGGCCTCTCGGGCGACCTCCTCTCCCACGAGTACGACGCCGTCAACCAGATCCTCCAATTGGGAATCCCCCAGTCGTGCTCGGCGTCCGGCGGCATCTACTTCTTCAAAGACGGCCGGGACGTGCCGGACACGTTCCAGGCGGTCTACGAGTATCCGGACCGGGACCTCGCGTTCGTGTACAGCGCGACCCTGGCGAACGGCTGGAACCGCGGCCTCACGTTCATGGGGCACGACGCCTCGATGAAGGTCGGCGGCAGCCTCAGCGTCCAGGCCGACTACGAGTCGACCCGCTACAAGCAGAAGATCGAAGACGGCGTGATCGATCCCTCGGAGCCGATGTTCACGTATCGGCCGGGGTTCAAAGGCATCGACGCGATCACGTCGGCCACGGAGCGCTACTTCGCGAGCCGCGGCCTGCTCTACACCTACCGCGGCGGCCGCCGCGTGTCGGCGTATCACCTGCACATCGCCGAGTGGCTCGACGTCATCCGGAACGGCGGAGAGACGAGCTGCAACATGGACCGCGCGTTCGAAGAAGCCATGACCTGCCACATGGCGACGCGCTCGTATCAGGAGGGTCGCAAGGTGACGTGGGATCCGGTGCGGCGGAGGATCGTGTGAGTAAGAACGGCCGCCTCGGCATCATGATGTTCCTCCAGTTCTTCGTTTGGGGGGCGTGGTACACATCCATCGCGGTGTATATGACGGCTGCGGGCATGGGCCACCTGACGCACTGGCCCTTCACCGTCAATCCCATTGCCGCCATCGCGGCGCCGTTCTTCTTGGGGCTCGTGGCCGACCGCTACTTCCCGACGGAGAAGGTGCTGGGAGTGCTCCACATTTTCGGTGGCCTGGTCCTGTTGATGGTCCCGCAATTCAGCGGCGCACCGGCGGTGTTCGTGCTGCTTCTGCTGCTTTACAACCTCTGCTTCATGCCGACCCTCGGCTTGGCGAACTCGCTCGCGTTCCACCACATCGCCGATCAGGAGAAGCACTTTCCGCTCATCCGCGTCTTCGGCACCGTGGGCTGGATCGTGGCGGGTCTGTTCGTCAGCCTGGTGCTGAAACTGTTCGTGACGGGTGGGAGTCTGCCCGAGCAAACACCGCTGCCACTCTACACGGCGGCGGTGACGAGCGTGTTGTTGGGCCTGTACTGCTTCTCGTTGCCACACACCCCGCCTCCGGCCATGGGAGAAAAGGTCTCACTCCGCAGTATCCTCGGACTCGACGCACTGCGGGCCCTTGGCAGCAGACCCTTTTACGTGTTTCTCGGTGCCTCGCTGCTCATCTCGATACCGCTTGCGGCGTACTACAATTTCACGCAGCTCTTTCTCGAGGCCACGGGGTTCCAGAACATCGCGGGCACGCAGACGCTCGGGCAGATGTCCGAGGTGATTTTCATGCTCCTGATGCCGGTGTTCTTTGTCCGACTTGGCGTGAAGTGGATGCTCGTTGCCGGCATGGGGGCGTGGACGCTCCGCTACGCGTTTTTTGCCCTCGCGGCGCCAAGCGAGGTCTATTGGATGATCATCCTCGGCATCCTCCTGCACGGCATCTGCTACGATTTCTTCTTCGTCACCGGCCAGATCTACGTCGATAAGAAGTCGACCCCCGCCATTCGCGGACAGGCGCAGGGGATGCTAGTGCTCGTCACCTACGGGCTCGGCATGCTGATCGGCGCTCAGGCGGCGGGCAACCTGTTCAACGCCTTCCTGGGCGATGCGGACGCGCTGACGCTCGGCCAATGGCGACAATTCTGGTTCGTGCCGGCGGCGTTTGCGGCGGTGATCATGGTCGGTTTCGCCCTGCTCTTCAACGACCGGGTCGATCGGCTGAAGGCGAAGAGCGGGAACGACGAGCACACGTAGCGTCGTGCCACCCAGGGAGACGGAAATGGCGGAAGGACGCCGGTACCGGGACGTGGGCACGAAAGCGGGGGCTCCAAAGTACGAAAGGTGGCGGCGGGCATGGCCGGGCAGAGGCTAGGAGTCGGATTCGTCGGTGGGGGGTTCGTCGCGAAGTTCCACATCCGCTCGTGGGTGGGCGTACGCGACGCGGACATCGTGGGAATCGCGAGCCGGAGCCGGAAGAGCGCCGAGAGCGCGGCGGCATTGGCCCGCCAGCTCGGCGTCGGAAACACCAAGGCCTACGACTCCGTCACCGATCTGGTGGCGGATCCGGCAATCCACGCCCTCTGGATCTGCGCGCCGAACTATACGCGGGTCAGCGTAATGGAGGAGATCGTCCGCGCCATCGAGCAGAGGAAGGGTACCCTCATAGGCGTCGCGTGTGAAAAGCCGCTCGGAAGGAACGCCGCGGAGGCCCGGCGGGTGCTCGAGTTGACGCAGCGGGTGGGATTGCTGGACGGATACCTGGAGAATCAGGTCTTCGCGCCAGCCATCACGCGCGGGAAGGGCATTCTCTGGTCCCGCGGGGCCGCCCTCACCGGTCCGCCCTACCTGGCGCGCGCCGCCGAGGAGCACAGCGGGCCGCACATGCCGTGGTTCTGGGAGGGCGAGTTGCAGGGCGGCGGCGTCCTGAACGACATGATGTGCCACTCGGTGGAGGTCGCCCGCTTTCTGCTCACCCCGCCAGGGCAACCGCGTGACGTGTTGACGCCGGTCAAGGTCACCGCGCACACGTCCTGTCTCAAATGGCAACAGCCGCGCTACGCGGATCAGCTCTCGGCCCGGAGCAGCGGCACGACCGACTACCGGAAGCGCCCGGCCGAGGACTTCGCGCGCGCGCTGATCGAGTATCGGGCGGCGGACGGCGCCGAACGGATCGTCGAGGCGACCACGTCGTGGTGTTTCGTGGGGGCGGGCTTGCGGCTCAGCATGGAGCTGTTAGGACCGGAATACTCGCTCGCGGTGAATTCGCTGGATGCCGGGCCCCGTATCTTCTTCAGCAGGGAAGTGCGGGGCGAGTCCGGTGAGGACCTGGTCGAGAAACAGAACGCCGAAATGGGCCTGATGCCCGTGCTCAGTGACGAGGAAGCCGAATACGGCTACGTGGCGGAGAATCGGCACATGGTGGAGGCGTTTCGCGCCGGGCGACGGCCCGACGAGCATTTCGGCGACGGCGTGGCGGTGACGGACCTGCTGATGGCGGCGTACATGAGCGCCGAACAGGAGCGGACCATCCCGTTTCCCCCGCCCGAGCTGTCGACCTTCATTCCGGCCGTCGCGCGTGGAGCGTGGAATCCGGCCGAAGCCAAGCGGGAGGGCTGATGCGGTTCATCGTTGCGGGAACGATGGTTGCCGGGTTCGCGCTCGGTCTGCCGCCGGTGACGGCGTCCTGTGCCGCGCAAGGAGGCCAGATGGCGGGTGCCGAGCGCATTCTCCAGCTGAAGGATGGGGAGTATTCGAAGCAGGGTTGGAACCACTACGGCCCGGGCGCCTTCGACCTCGATCCCACGACCGGCGTGCTGACGTCACACGGAGGAATGGGACTGTTCTGGTACGCGGTCAAGCAGTACGGCGATTTCGTTCTGGAGCTGGACTTCAAGTGCACCAGCCGCAGCACCAACTCGGGGGTGTTCCTGCGGGTCCCCGACGTGCCGTCGAGCGACGACTACATCTACCACAGCTTCGAGATTCAGATCGACGATGCCAGCGAAGGCATTCACCACACCGGCGCCGCGTACGACGCCGAGGCGCCCACGACCAGCGCCACGAAACCACCGGGGGAGTGGAACCACTACAAGATCACGTTTCAGGGAAGTCATCTCACCGTCGAGCTGAACGGCACCAAGGTGCTGGACTGGAACGCGGAACCGCAGGGCAAGGTGCGCGATTTTGCGGCACGCGGCTACATCGGCCTCCAGAACCACGACAGCACGAGCCCGGTGTATTTCCGGAATGTGTTCGTGAGGGAGCTGCCGTAGGGCGGCGGGGCAGCGGGGCAGAGGGGCAGAGAAAAGCTAAGGGGGGTACGCAGCACGGTGCGATGTACCCGAGAGGATCACAACCGTTGTTCCCGCTCCTCGCGGTTACTCTGCCCCCACTGCCCCACTGCCGCGCTGCTTCGTTCCACGGGAGGGAAAGATGCTGCCCCGCCAACCATTCGGCCGACGGGGCAGCGATCGAGGTACGCCGATCTGGGGTTGCGGCGTGACCTCTTACCGGAGCACCAGGAACAACTCTGTGTTCTCGCGCTGCGCGTTGATGAGCAGCGGCCCGGTGCTGTCTTTCACCACGTCCTTCAGATCGTCCAGCGAATTGACGGTCATCCGGTCGACACTGGTGATGACGTCCCCTTTCCGAAGGCCAGCGGCATACGCGTTGCTCTTGCTGTCGATGCCTGTCACAACCACGCCGGCCGGCTTGTTCCCTTCCGGCGCGGTTCCCAGCGTGATGCCGTCGAGCCGCTGATCGATGTCGCTTCCCGCCTGGCTCTCGACGGTCCGGCGCGCGAGCCGTGCATCCACGGTCATCGACTTCTTGTCGCGGATCACTCCCAGATGGACGTCCGTGCCCACCGGCAGCAGGCCAACCCGGTTCCGCAAGTCGGACGCGTCGCGCACATCCGCGCTGTCGAGCCGCACGATCACGTCACCCGGCTTGATGCCCGCCTTCTCCGCGGGCGTGCCCGGCTCCACCCTCGACACGAGCGCACCGGCCGAATCCTTCAGATGCATGGCCTGCGCGACGTCGGGCGTCACATCCTGGACGAGTACCCCAAGCTGTCCGCGCTCGACCTTCCCGTGCTCGATCAGCTGCGTCATGATCGCCTGAGCCATGTTGATCGGGATGGCGAATCCGATCCCGACGTTGCCGCCGGACGGACCCACGATGGCTGTATTGATGCCGACCAGTTCGCCGTTGAGATTCACGAGTGCTCCGCCTGAGTTCCCGGGGTTGATGGATGCGTCGGTCTGGATGAAGTCCTCGTAGCCCTCGAGGTCCAGCCCCGAGCGGCCGACCGCGCTCACGATCCCGGCCGTGACGGTGTGGTTGAGCCCAAACGGATTCCCGATCGCCACGACGTAGTCCCCGACCTGCAACTTGTCCGAGTTGGCCGGCTTCAGCGCCGTCAGGTCCTTGGCTGGGATCTGGATCACCGCGACGTCCGCGTCGGGGTCGCGCCCAACCACCTTCGCGTCGAACCGCCGATTGTCGGTCAGGGTGACCGTGATCTTGTCGGCGTGATCGATCACATGGTTGTTGGTGAGCACGTAGCCCTTCTGGGCGTCCATGATCACGCCCGAGCCCGCCGCTTGGTACTTCTGTTCCATTGGCTGGTCCGGCAGCTGGAAGAAGCGTCGGAAGAAAGGGTCGTTGGGAAGCGCGAAAGGCGTCTGCTCGATCTTGCCTTCGACGCTGATGTTGACCACCCCAGGTGTGACTTGCTTGACCAGCGGAGCAAGCGTGGGCATGGCCGACGAGCCAACAACGACCGGCGGGGCGGGGGTGGGCGCCTCGGCGGCGGCGGGTCGGGTCCGAAATGCCGAAACCGCGCCGGCTCCGGCGATGAAGGCCACCACGCTCGCGCCCGCGAGCATGCGACCGACGTTGTGTTCCTTGAAGAGCGACATTGGAGTCCTTCCTTTCTCTGCAAACCTGCACGACCCCGGTCCTGCGGAGCTTGCCTCGTTCTTTCCGTCGCCGAGACCGCGTGAACCACCTGCGTCAAAAGCAAGGCGCGGGCCACTTCGGCTATCGTTGTAATACATTGTGAGAAAACGAGTTATGTTGCGTGCGGCGAACCGCGACGTGGGACAGTCTGTCCCACCGAACGCGCCAAGACGTCGCGCCTGCCCAGGAGAAACGAAAAGCGCCCCGTCCGGGGCGCCCTCGTGCATGCCTGGTTGAGCGATCTATTACTTCATGCCCGTGGGGGCTCGTCCGGTGGCTTTGCGAAGGAGCACCATCACGGTGTCGCTGAGCCGGCCGGTCACGGGCAGTTGATGGGTCTGCTGGAACTTCCGCAGTGCCTCACGCGTCTCGGCGCTCATCACGCCGTTCGCGTGTCCGTCATACAGCTTGAGTTGCGTCAGCCACGTCTGGACGTGCTTGATGTCGGCCGCCGTACGACCGGTTGCCGACGGCTCCTTGACGGAGTCGACCGCCGCGTGCTGCATCATCGGCTTGGCGGCAGGATGTTGCTGGTGCATGGACTTCGCCGGGTGCCTCATCTGCTGTTGCGCGAGAGCGGGTGTCGAGCCGGCAAGCAACAACCCCACGGCGAGCAGGGTGGTGGTGCGAAGCATGGT
>CAYWNR010000220.1:0-6441 GCA_964459705.1 uncultured Gemmatimonadaceae bacterium
ATTTCGTTGGCCAACCGATCCCGCAACACCCGGTACGTCACCAGTCCGGTGAGCGCGTCCACCGCGGCCTCGCGCTTGGCCTCCCCGGCCATTCGCTCCTGATACGGCGGGCACTGGCGGAACCCCGCACGCCCGCGCAACACCGCCGACGCGAATTCCCGGCACGTCGCAAAGCCGCACGATCCACAATCCCACGGTGCGCCGCTCGGCGCCGTCCCAATCTGCATGATCACCGCGGAGATGTCGGCTTCCGGCGCCTGGCTGCCGTTGCCGTGGAATGTAAACGTCCGCGTGACATCCACCACCACGTCGTCCACCACCGGCACCGTGCTGCGGGGCGGCTCCGAGGCCGCGGCGATCTTCCGTCGCCAGAACAACCGGTCTTTGGGTCCCAACAGCGGATGGTCGAGACAACCCTCGCACGGCAGGATGTCCACGAACCCGAGATCGATCTGATCCTCCACCACCGCCTGCTCAATCATCTCGAGCGCGGCAAGCCCGCGGAACTTCCGGAACCGCCGGCTGGCTTGCACCTCCTCCATCAACACCGGCAGCGGCATCCCGCCCGACGCGCTCACATAGCGTCGCCGCTCTCCGGGGATACGGCGGAAGAAGTTGGGCTGCGACGCCAGGTCCACCGCGTACTCCCGAAACAGGCCGTCCAACTGCTGGAACGTCACCGCCGCGTCCGCCACCCTCACCGCGTCCGCCAGACACACGCCGGCGTACACGAGGGGCTGCCCGGGGTAGGCCCGATGCAAATACGTGACCTCGGCCTCCGTGGGCGTCGCCACCGGCGCCAAGTACGGCACCAGCTCCGGATGATCCTTGCGGACCTTCTCCACCAGCACCGGACATGTCGAGCGGATCAGCGTGCGCCACTGCGGCGTTTCCCAGAGCCGTAGATACTCTGCCGCCACCAGCTCGTCGCCGATGGTGCCGTGATGCACGCCGGCGAAGCCCATCGCGTACGCGCCGTTCACGATCTGCTCGACCGTCACCGGATGGAAGTGCACCGACGCTTCGGCCGAGAGCACCAGCAGCGCGTCGCCCTCGGCGACCAACGCGCGGACTTGCTCCAGGTCGCCGTTGACGGAAACGGCGTCGTGGGGGCACGCTTCCAGGCAGAGACCCGTCCGGACGCAGGTCTCCTCGACGATCCAGACGTTGGTGTCTTCCACCGCAATGGCGTCGGTCGGGCACACCCGAACGCACGCCATGCAGGCGACGCACCGTTCGTTGATCTCAAACCGCACGATGGACGCCGCCCTTACCGGGAGTGCCGCAACACTCTAAGCCCCCACGAAAGCGCAGCAAGAATGGGGAGCAGGGACATCCCTGTCAATAGTCGAGGACGCAACAAGGCGTTGTCCTCCATGGACTTATGCGCCGGGCCCCGTGGGGGCGCCGGCGCGCGGGCGACGCGCCCCCGGTCCCGAACCCCGCCGGGACCGGCCGAACGTGCAGCAAAGTGCCCCTAGGGGGGCAGAAAGCGTGCCGTGGGGCGGGGTTGGGACCCCCGGGCCTGGGGAAGCTCCGCAACAACTGTGGTGGCTTGGGCTGCCTGCTCCGCGCGTGGTCGGCGAGTGATCTGGTTGATACGCCAGAAATCCACCTGATAGGTGCCGGGGCCGCACGAGCGCGGACACCGTATCCTGCTCGAGGGCGGCGTACGCCCGCGGCAGCACATGCTGGGCGCTCAACGGAATGACGCACCCGAACTCGCGCAGGTGACCCCGCACCGCGTTGATGCGGGCGGTGCGGGTGTGGAGGTACCCCTGGCGCAGACGGTGAAGGGTGACGACGGCCTGCTCGACCAACTTCACCGGCACGCGCTCGAGGTCCGCGTTGCGCGCGGCTTCGAGCAGCGCTTTAGCGTCGGCGCGATCGGTCTTGTTGCCATCGCGGTTACACGTTGCTGCCGGCAGGGGGCCTGCAGCAGAAGCACAATCACGTTAGCCTGCGCAATGGCTCCGATGATAACGCTTGCCGTTAATAGCGAGTTGCGTTATCATACAAGGTGATCAGAGGCTTTCGGGATAAGGACACCCAGCGAGTGTTCGAGCGCCAGCGGGTGCGCCGCTGGTCCCTTGAGTTGCAACGGGCCGCGCTGCGCAAGCTCGTGATCCTGGATGCTGCCGAGACGTTGGACGACCTCCGAAGTCCACCGGGCAACCGGTTGGAGAAGCTGGCTGGGCACCGGGCCGGCGAGTACAGCATTCGTATCAACGATCAATGGCGAATCTGTTTTCGGTGGCAGGCGGCGGACGCCCATGATGTCGAGATCGTGGACTACCATTAGGAGCAGGTGACGATGCCCAAGCTTTCGCCAGTACACCCCGGTGAGATTCTGCGGGAGGAGTACCTCGAGCCGCTGGAGCTCAGCCAGTATCGACTGGCGAAGGATATCAGCGTGCCGGCCCGGCGGATCAATGAGATCGTCCACGGGACGCGCGCCATCACGGCGGACACGGCCCTTCGACTGGCGCGCTACTTCGGCACTTCTGACCGGTTCTGGCTGAACCTGCAGGCGCGCCACGACCTGGAGATGGAGAAGGACCGGCTTGGCCGCCGGTTGGAACGCGAAGTCGTTCGCCGCGCAGTCTAACTGGGCATATCGGGACGCACGCCCGCTGGCGTGCGGCGACCCGGAGGAAGAACACGCGTTCCGCCGTGACAGCCAGCTCCGCCGGCCGACCTCCAGCCGTTCCTCCGGCGCGCGGCCGCGCTCAAGAGCGAAGCCATCCGCGCGTGACGCCTTACCTCATCGAGCGCCTGGCCGAGCTCCGACGGCATGTGGACCGCTTGCGCGCCATCAATGTCCCGGACCCCGCAGCGCGCTATCACTCGGCGTGAGCTGGTTCATCCGCCAGAAATCCACCTCATAGGATCGCGTGCTCCACCTCGGTGAGCCCGCCGTTGGCGGGCCCGACCCGGGTGCGCACCACCAGGCCATGGCGATTGTCCGTCGTCACGCTCGCCTGATACGCCAGCTTCGCTTCGCGGCCCAGCGCCTTGCGCGCCAACCGCGCGTCCGGATCCGTCGTCGAGTGGTGCGTCGCGTTCGAGCGCGGCTGCCCGCGAAACCACACCGTGGGATTCCGGGGCCCGTCGCCCGACGGCGGGTCCTCGGGCGGCGCGTCCTTCGGGCGGAAACTCTTCTGACTCGCCCACGCCTCGAGCAGCGTCCCGTCGATCGTGAAGTGCTCGTGCGAGAGCAGCCCGTGCGCCTCCGCCTGGCGCCGGACCCCGGTGAGGAACGCCTCGGCGATGTCCCCCGCCAACAGCCGCTCGCGATTCTTGGTGAACGTCGTCGCGTGCCACACCGGCGCGTCCAGCCCCAACCCGACGAACCACCGGAACAGCAGATCGAAGTCGAGGCGCTCGATCAACTGGCGTTCACTGCGGATCGTGTAGAGCACTTGGAGCAGCAGCGCCCGCAGCAATTGCTCGGGCGGGATCGACGGCCGGCCCTCGCCCTCGTAGATCGCGTCGAACCGGGGCGACAGCTCCGCCAGGACCGGCTCCACCAACGCCTGCAGGGCCCGCAGCGGATGGTCCGCCGGAATCCGTTCCTCCAGGGCGACGTAGCTGAACAGGACGGCCTGACCACGCTCGGCACCGCGCATCGCTGGGATCCCCGTTTGGGTCCCCCACGATAGGACGCCCCCTCGCGCACGCCATACCCTTTTTCAGCACCCTGCTAGTAGGGGGAGGGATCCTGTTACTTGAAAGGAGAGAACGTTGCTAAATGCCTACTACACCGCGGTCTACGCAATAGAACTACGAATCCCCCAGCTCCTCGCGTCGCCGATTCGTTACGGTTCAACGCATCCGATCCTCGGCCGGCGTGATCGTCCGCATCGAGCCGGGCTACGAACGAGAATTGTCATGTAACGCAGGCGCCGGGCAGCGCATAGTCATGATGCTGTGGCCGGTCGAGCGGGTTCACCGCGTAGTTCGCAGGCCCCGACCCACGAACGTGATCCGTGCCGTAGCCAACGACACCACGGCTCGAGAGGTCGCTAGGGGGCAGGTGCAACCGCGCCGAGCCGCGGCGGACTTCCGAGTGATTCGGCAAACAGGGAAGGGCTGTGGTGCGGGGGGAAGGAACGCGACCGGAGCAACGTGGGACCGGACCCAGGGACGACGCGCACGAGGGAAGCTGGAGCCTGTTCTGGGCGGGTGACCACGCCTACTTCAACCAGCTGGTGCTGAACGAATCCCCCGCGCTCCGGAGCATCATTGCCCGGTACTTCCGCGACGCGGATGCCGTGGAGGAGATGCTGCAAGAGGCGTGGGCGAGGATTTACCTGAAGCGGACGGCGTTTCTCGGCACGGGGACGCTGCGCGGCTGGATGTGCTCGGTAGCCCGGACTGTTTGCCTCATCGAGCTCCGCCGCAGCGCCACACGATGGAAGTACCGGGACGCACAGACACCACCCACCGGCTGGGTTTCCCCTCTGGAGGCCGTTCACCGCGATGATGTGCGGACCGCCAGTGCGACCGCGCTGGGCGAGATCCCGGAGCGGCAACAGTGTGTCGTGCTCCTGCGACTCCTGCACGGGCTCAGCACGAAAGAGACGGCAAGAACGCTTGGCTGCCCGGCAGGAACCGTTCAGGCCTCGCTCCACCGCGCCAGGAAGACGCTCCAGCGGAGGCTCAGGGCGGTCGGGGAGCCGCTGTCGAGATGAGAGGCGATTCCGTCGCTCGCCGGGCGATCAGGTCGCGCGCTGACGACTTCCCGCTCACGCATTTGGCCGGAGCTTCCCCTAGTGTGGCAAACCCCGCAAGGCGCTGTCGGTTGGGGTGATCTGGTTCATACGCCAGAAATCCACCTGATAGGTCTCGGGATTCCCCGCTCGCCGCACCCAATACCCGCTCGACGCGGAGTCGGCAACCAGGGAGAGCAGGGTGTCCGCCCCCCGCCCCAGCACCGTGAGCCGCAAGCGTGGCTTGGCGAAATCGATCGAGTCCATCTGGGCCGCCGTGGGGAAGCCGATGGCGCGGAGGTCGCCGAGCGCGGTGAGCAGCCGGCCGACCGCGGCCGAGTCGGCGCGCGCGCCGCCTACGGTCCATCCCGAATCGGCCCGCGCGACGGTGACCGTACGCGTCCCGCGGCCGATCACGATCCGGCTGACGCTGTCGCGCTCGATGCTGGCAATTTGCCGGTTGCGCCACTGGTCGAGCGCGCGGTTGGTGAACGTCGCCAGCTTGCCGCGGTACAGGTACACCTCGGGCTCCGAGTCCCGCCGCAAGTACGCGGACTGATACGACCGCGCCGCCGATCCGGCGATGACGTCGAGCAGCACGCGGTCGCCCTTGGCGAACACGATGCGGCGGCCCGCGGAGTCCACGCCGAGCCGCCCGTGTGAGGACGCACTCCGGGCGATCAGCTCGCTCGTAGCGCCCGAGTCGGCGAGCGCGCCGACGAAGTCGGCCACGGCGCTCTGGTCGGCGGCGTGGCCGTTCACCGTCCACGCGCCTGCCGAGCGCACCAGGCGCACCGTGTCGCTCGGCCGGGTCAGCTCGATGCTGTCCACGTCGGCGATGGTGAGTTTGGGGAGCTCGAGCGTCACCGGCGCGTCGCTCATGGACTTCTGGAACAGGGCGAACGCGCCCCACAGCACCACGAGCACACCGAGCACGGCCAGCGTTCGGAGCAACGCGCGCTTGCTCATGCGGCCCCCTTCCCGGCCTGGTACGTCTGGCGCATGGTCCGGCGGCGCTGCACCAGCCGCGCCAACCCGGCCAGCGCCACCAGCACCGGCATCCCGATCACGTTGGCGTATTTGACCGTGTTGCGCCGGCTCTCGGTCATGGCGAGCGAAGGCGGCCGCCGGTCTTTCGAGCGGATGGCGATCAGCGCTTCGTCCTGCGCGAGCCAGTCCACCGCGTTCAGCACGAAGACGCCGTTCTCCGGCGCGGCCTGCACCTGCCGGTCGGTGGCGAACTCGTCGTTGCCGATGAGCACGATGCGACCGCGATGCGCGGCCGAGTCGCCCGCGGCGAGCGGATTCACCTGCACCGCCAGCAGGCGCGTGGCCAGACTGTCCGTGGGGAACTGGCGCTGCGGGTCGAGCGACGTCGGCGTGGCCGAAACGCCGGCGCCTTTGCTCGAGACCACCAGCGGCACCACCGTCCTGGCCTTCGCGCCGCTCGTGTCGATGGTGCTGGTCCACGGCAGGAAGACCGATCCCACGTTCTGGCCGATCACGGAGGCGCCGGAGCTGGCCGCCCGCACCCAGAGGGGATACGACGTGAGCAGTCGCCCGAACCGCGTGGGCAGCGCCACGCTTTCGTTCGACATGAGGTCATAGACCATGTCTGGGCGGATCGACACGCCGTACGGCGTGAGCACCGCGTTCCACGCCACGGGCCGCGGCGAGGCGAAGTAGGGCTGCTGCGGATCGATGGACATGCCGCTCGCCATCACGAGCA
>CAYWNR010000221.1:0-6418 GCA_964459705.1 uncultured Gemmatimonadaceae bacterium
TGGGACTCAAGTTTCACGGACACAAGTGCCCGGCCATGCCGATGGGATTGCGGGCTGGGGTGGCCGCCATGCGGGCCCTTGGGGTCGAGCGGTCCCAGGACAAGGAACTCCATGCGGTCAGCGAAACGGGAGAAGGGCACGCGGCGGGTTGCTTTCTGGACGGCATCATGGCCGCAACAGGATGCACATTCGGGAAGGGCAACATCGAGAAGCTGCGTTATCACAAAATGGCATTCACCTTGATCGACGTTCGCAGGCAGAGGGCGGTGCGTGTGTCCCTCAAGCCGGCGTTTTTCGCGGCCGCGCTCGACGGTCCGTTCGTCGCACGACGGAAGGCAGGGGTGCTTCCCCAGGACATCGATCCACGGATCACCGACCCCCTCGTGGAAAAGATCGTGGGGCTTCCGGAGGAACAGTTTCTTGCGATCGGCCCCGTCGTGAACTATCCGTTTCCCACGAGGAAGGGAATCTTCGAAGCGAAGCCCTGCGCGTTGTGCGGCGAGCTGACCTTTGTCGATAAGCTGCGGATGACCGGGGACGGCAAGCTGGCCTGTATTCCCTGTTCCGGCTACTCCGGGTAAGCCACCGGACTCCATGGACGCGATGTTGTTCATCACGGTGGCACTGGCCTTCGGCCTGAGCTTCCTCTTTGCGCTGGGAGGAATCGGTTCGGCCATCGCCCTGGTTCCGGCTCTTCACTGGCTTGGCGTTCCGTTCGCGGCCGCCAGGCCCACGGGGCTGATGGTGAATACCCTGTCCATGACCGGGGCCAGCTACTCCAATATCAAACACCGGCGTCTTGATTTCCGCATGGGGTTGCCGATCATCGTCGCATCGGCGGTCCTCGCGCCCGTCGGGGCCTGGTGCACCACGATCATTCCTGGGTCGGCGGTGTTGGTGGTCTTTACCGGATTTCTCCTCTTTTCGGGCGCCATGCTCCTGTTTTACCGGGGCAAGAAATCCGCAGAACAATATCGCGAAGACCGTCCGATCGCGGGCCCGGCGTTGATCGGGGCCGCGGCGGGGTTTCTCTCCGGCCTGCTTGGCGTCGGCGGCGGAGGGTTGATCTCTCCGCTCCTGATCTTCATGGGCTTCAACCCCAAAAAAGTGGCCGCGATCACCGCCTTTGCCGTTCCCTTTTCCTCGTCGATCGGCTTTGCCGCCTACGCCATGATGGGGACGGTGCAGTGGCGGGTGTTGATTGCGGCCTCTCTTGCCGCATACGGAGGCGGATTCCTGGGCACAGGCTTCATGCAGGGCCGGCTTCAGCCCGGAACGGTGAAGAAACTCCTGGGCGTCGTGCTCTTTGGCCTTGCTGCCAAGATGATCCTTGAGCTTCTGGGTGGATGACCATCGAAAGAAGCGATGAGCCGTGGGCGATATGGTTGCGTGGAGAGGCATGCGCCGCCCCAGACAAGGAAGCGTCGGTCGCGAACGACCAGGGCGAGTGCCGCGATCTCCGCTTCGGTACCGGGGAACGTCGCCATGCGATTCTCCTAAGAGAGGGTGACGGTGTCAGTCGAGTGAAGCGGCCTGGCGACACGCGGCGGCCGGCCGACGGAGCACGGATGTCGGCCAGCAACGGCTCGCTGTCGGCCTGCATCGGGTCATTGTTGGCCAGCAACGAGTCTTGGCAGGTCAGCAACGCCTCGCCGTTGACCGACAACGGCGCGATGCTGGCCGACAACGGCGCGATGCTGGCCAACAACGCCTCTCTGTTGGCCGCACATGGTTGTTTGTCGGCGTGCAAATGGGATTTGTCGACCCCGGACCGGCGTTGTAGGTCCTGCAAATGGTCTTTGCTGGCGTGCAACTGCCCGTTGCAGACGTGCAGAAGGGTCTCGTAGGCCTGCAAAGGACCATTGTTGGCCAACAAGGGACCGTTGCTGACCCACATCGGACCGTTGCTGGCGCCCGCGATTTTGATGTAAGCAGTTTGTGGGACAATATGTTGGTCGATTTACGGGTGCTCGGCGGTGGTCATGCGATCAGGCTCTGCAACTCCACTCCGACAAGGTGCGAGCATCCGTTCAACGGGCGATACCGCTTGCGGCGAGGCCTGTGGACGGCGCGGCCGGTAGACGCCAACGGGCCCGCCGGTGCGCGGAGGCGCGGTTTGCCCAACGGGTTCTCCTGCCGCTCCCATGTCGCGCCCGCCTCCAGGAGGAGGCGGTAGTGTGGGATGCGGCCGCGGCGGGGAGCCAACCGCACCAACGCAGCCCGGGGCGGATTATCGCAGCCACGAGGCCAGGCCACCGATGCTGGTCGAATTCTCGTCGAGGTTCAGTACCGCGAGTCCATCCGCCCGGCTAGAGTGCGGGCGGCCTTCACTCCTCGAGTGCGGTCACTGACACCAGGGCCTGGCCGTCCGGCCCGTACCGTACCGTACGTTGACCTGCCAGGGCCGGCAACACACCTCACAGTCCTCCACGTACCATTGCACAGCGCCACCGGCGGGATCGAGTCTCACCTCAACCTGTGCCCCGCAGTGCGGGCATGAGACCGTGGCGTCGGTCTCCGCCGTGCCGTCACCGAGTGGGAACTCGTCGTCGAGGTCATCGATCATGAGGCGTCATCCGCCGGTGTCGGGGGCTGGTCGTCCGGAGGCTCCGCCGTGGAGGGAGATGTTTGCTGGGATGCGCTCGGTGGCGACTGGACGCCCGGGCTCTCCACCTGCGACTGCTCCAGGATCGGATCGTCGGGGTGCTCGCGACGGTACATGTCGGCCGGCATCGTGCCGGTGTACCAGGACGGATTATTGGGGTACACCGATGGGCTGAAGATCGTCGAGTAGAGGTGCCACACGAGGACCGCGAGCCCGGCGAGCACAGCTTCGTAGTAGTGCACCACCAGCATGACGCCCACGGCCTGCACTTGGAGTGCGCGCTCGGTCACGTTCCCGAACCAGAGCGCGACACCGGTCACGGTCATGACGACCGTGCCCCAGACCAACGCCCAGTACTCCGCCTTCTCGATGTAACTGAACCGTCGGAATCGCGGTGCCTCGTTCCGCCAGCCCAGGTTGAACGCGATCATCTGCCAGAACTGCCGGAAGTCGGCAAACCGGGGGAACATGTCGCGGAGGAACTGCCGCCCCCGGGACCGGAACAGGTACACCACGTGCCACACGGCGGTCGCCACGAACACGACCGCCGCAACGCGATGAACGATGTGGCGCACCGCGAAGCCGCCTGGCCAGCCGAACAAGAACCGAGCCCAGAACGATCCCGAGTACTGAAACGCGAACCCCGTGATGGCGAGCACCGTGAACGAGACCATCAGCAGCGTGTGCTGCCACAATTCACCCCGGCGCATCCGGACGATCTGTTTCTCTCGATTGAGCAGCCAGATGTGTTTCGACAGGTCGATCAGCCAATGAATCACCATCAAACCGATGATCACGATGATGGCGATGATGTAAACACTCTGCAGGACTCGCCCCGTGCGGTTCAGCGCGATGCCCGTTGTGGTATGGATGGGGATGCGGTACACCGCCCGCGAGATGCCGTGGTGACACTGCCCACAAGTGGTATGGAGGTTTGCAAGGTTCACCGAGGAGGCGGGATTCGACGGCGGGAGCGTGTGGTGCGCCGTATGACAGGACGCGCAGTTCGCGACCTCGGCGTCCCCGTCGCTGCTCTTGAGCCCGTGATAGCTGTGCTGCCACGACTGCATGATCCCGGTCGGTAGGCCGTACTTCCGATTGAGCAGCTGTGAGGCGTGGCACGGTCCGCATGTCACGAGCGAGACGTTCGTCGGGTGGACGCGGGATCGGGGATCGTCGATCGGCAGGATGCCGTGCTCGCCGTGACAGGTCGTGCACACCGGCGCGTCGGCTTCGCCGCGCGCCGCCACCAGCCCATGACTGCTGTGCTCGTAGTCGCGCGCGATGGCCGCATGACATCGCCCACAGGTGTGCGGAATGTTGAAGTGGTTGATGGTCGATTGCGGATCGATCGGTGGGAGGATTTGATGCCCCGTCCCGGTGGCGGAGTGGCAATCCACGCACGTAGCCGCGAGTTGCCCCCCGCCCGACGGCGATCGGGCATGCACGCTTGCGGTGAAGGTCTCGACGGGCTCGATCATCGGGATATGGTATTGCCCCACGATGGTCGAGTCGGCGTGACAGTGCGCGCACGTCGCCGCGAGGTTCCTCGGCGCGACGCGGGACTGGGGGTCGGAGCCCGGGCGAATGTCGTGCGTGCCGTGGCAGTCCCAGCAGCCGGGGAAAAGGCGGTCCGCTGTCTCCTGAATCCCGCCATGGGTCTGATAGGCGGCGGCGACGTCGCTGTGACACTTCCCGCAGTGGACCAGGGGGAGTTGGGCGGCGTGCGGTATCTCGCTGATGCCCTCGTGACAGAGCTGGCAGTCGAAGGCGCCGTGCACGGATCCGTGGAACACGGCTTCGTCGATGTACAGCGATCGCGGCCGGCCAGTCGAGTCCGGGACGGACAGGCTCGGGTTGCCGTGGCACTGGAGGCAGGTCTGCGTGGTGATGACGGCTGCCGGCGTGCCCTGGGATGGGGATCTCTCGGCGGCGGTCGCTGCAGGGAAGAGGGTGATCGCGAAAAACGCCGCGGAACGCCGCAGCAGGCGCGTGGTCATGTGGCTGCTCCCAGTCGGAGGCCGAACGACGACCGGAGTATGCACGGGTGGCGCCGTGCCAGCCAGCCCGTGGGGAGGTCGTTCCGAGTCCAGCGTTACTCGTCGGCGAGGACGTCGGCCGCGGCCAGCTCCTCCGGCGGATGCACGTTCCGGAAGAACCGCCAGTAGAGCGTCGAGTATCCGAGCTGGAGCGCCGAGGCGATCTCGAGCGGGAAGCCAATCCACCAGGATCGCAGCATCGCGCCGGCCAGCGTGGGCCCGGCGAGCGAGAACACGCGCGCGGGCAAGTTGGAGAGCGCCGCCACCCGGGAGCGCTCGGCTGGTTGGACGATCCCCATGACGTACGACTGCCGGACTGGAATGGATACGGCGTTCGCCATCATCCGTACGAGGTAGATGCCACCCGCGAGCACGAACGTTGGCATGAAGGGAATCAGCGCGAGCAGGGACGCCGAGAAGAGACGCACGGTGACCACAGTGCGTACCACACCGCCCAGGCGGCGCGCGATCCATGGGACCGCGAGGTACGGCACCACCGCGACGAGGTTGATGAGCATGTAGAGCGCGCCGATGGCGGCGGCGTCCACGCCGTACCGGAGATGGAACCAGAGGGCGAGGATGGGGCCCAGAAACCCGACGGCGAGACCGTTGATGGAGTTGGTGATGGCGAAGCGAAGCAGCAACCCGCGCGTGCGGGGGGACAGTCGCGGCGGTGGTGGCTTGGGAGCGATGGTGTCTTGCTGAGCGCGTGGTGCCTCGGTCACCGGCAGGATGACCAAAGCCATCGCGATCCCGAGGAGAACGGTGAGCCCGAACAGCAGATGGAAGCCCTCCATGCGCGATCCCAGACCCGTGGTCACGAGGAGGCGCGGTACTGCGGCGAGGCTCGCTCCCAGCGCAGCGGCAAGGACGCCCACGAGGGACAGCCCGGCGAATACGGTGGTGCGGTCGCGGTCGCTCGCGTGCTCCGCGATGAGCGCCTGCTCCGCTGGATAGTAGGGTCCGAATGCCCCGCCACTCCCCGCGGAGCCGCCGCGGCCGACCGTGCCCAACGCGGCAGCCGTGAGCAGCAGGACGTAGTTGGTGGTGAGCGCGAACACCGCGCCGCCCACCGCAGTCATGAGACCAAGGGCGACGAGTAGCGGCTTGCGTCCCCAGCGATCCGCCCCGAACCCGACTAGTGCCGTGAGCACGGCGCCACTCGCCCCCGCGACGGTGAGCAACACGCCGATCTGCATCGTGTCGTAGCCCGCGCGAACCAAGAACAGCGGGACCACCACGCCGAGGTAGCCCTGCGTCACGCTGCGCAGGGCGCGACCACCGAGCAGGTAGCGAAGGTCACCGCGCCAACTGGCGCGGAAGAGCGTCCTGACGCCGGTGCGAAGGCCGGGCATCAGTCGATGCGGCGGTCCGTGAAGACCAGGCTCATGCAGCTCCCTCCCGCCTCCCCCTTGTGCAGCTCGCTGAGCGACACCGGGTGCACCCGGTATCCAGTCGCTTCCTGGTTCGTGTGTAGGCGTCGGACATCATGAGGGCGTCGCCGACGCGGAACGTATTCGCACCCTGTGGCTCCTCCACATCCACCTCGACGATCTCCCGCGCCTCGAATGCGGCCGGATCGACCCACTCCGTATTGGCGAGAAGTCTCCCACCGCCGAGGTACGACGCCGCGGACTTGAGATGGAGACAACCATGGACCGCCACGGCGCGCACGGCGTATCCGTATCGCGACACGATCGCTCGCAGCTGCTCGATTCTCGCTTGGTCCGTGCGGCTGGACTGGCCCACGTACAGTGTGCGGTCGATCGTCAGC
>CAYWNR010000222.1:0-6389 GCA_964459705.1 uncultured Gemmatimonadaceae bacterium
GCCATCGCGCGGCGCTCGCTCTTCGCCCAGGTGGTGGGCGGTGTGGCGGATGCCATGGGTCTGTCGGCGGTGGGCGACGACCAGGTCTCGATCAGGTACGAGCGGTCCGCCGCCGTCCCCGAAACGGGCATCCTGCCCGAGTATCTGACGGTCGATCTGCACGACGCGCCAGAAGGCCGCTACACGATTGCCGTGACCGTGACGGACCTGCTCGCCGGCACCACGATGACCCGCGCGCGGACCCTCCTCGTGAATCGGGACCCGCCGGCCCGTGCTCCGGGGCCCTCCTCCTTTCGCTAGCCGTGCGAGATATTGCGACCATGCAAACCCTGCGTCTTGCCATCATGCTGCTCATCGCCCTTGGCGGTGCCGTCCGCACAGTCGCCGCGCAAGCCGCGACCTGCGGGGACAGTCTGCTCGCCCAGGCGGATACCGCCGGTGCCATCGCCACCTGTGAGGCGGTGGCCATCGGGCCGCCGGAGAGCGCCGAAGGTCGCTACCAGGCCGGCCGGATCCTGCTCGCCCGGTTCCTGGCCGGGGCAACGACGGATGCCGACCGGGACCGCGCCGAGCGGCATTTCCGCCGCGCCATGGAGCTCGAGCCCGACAGCGCACGCTACGTGTTTGGCCTGGCGCAGGTCTACCGCACCAAGACGCTGGTGTTCGAGCGAGCCCAGGTGGACGACCTGGTGGACCAGGCGCTCGAGTTGGCGCACGAGCACGGCTCCGGCGACCTGGCGGACATCGAGTACCGGGGCGCCGTCTTCAAGTGGGAGCGGTACGAGGAGCGCGCCAACCGCTACCAGTTCATCGGTGACGCGAAGGCGGTGGACCCGTACACCATCATGAACGAATGGCGGGACGTCGAGTGGTTCTTCAACTCGCAGGTGCGGCCGCTCGGCGACGCGCTCGGCACCGGCGATCGGAGCGAGGCGGAAGATCATCTCCGCGCCGCGCTGGCGGCCGACCCGCACCACGTGGACGCCGCCGGATTGCTCACCGTCCTGTTGCTCGAAGAGAAGCGGGGAGACGAGGCTGTGGCACTGGGACGGGACCTCGTGCGCGCGGCCCCGGACAGCGGCCGCGCATGGGCGGTCTTCGGCTTGGCGCTCGTGCGGGCATTGCGGTGGAAGGACGCCGCCGCCGCATACGATACGGCGTTTCGTCGTATGACCCCGGAGCAACAGGCGCCTTACGCCAACATCGGGCTCATTCTGAAACGCGTCGACCAGACCCGTTTTCAGGAGATGAACGCGACCCAGCAGAACCAGCTCTACCGATTGTACTGGGCCGTGAGCCAGCCACTGTTCATGTCCGACGTGAACGAAGTCCAACTCGAGTTCCTCGCGCGGCTCACCTACGTGACCCACCGCTGGAGCGATCCATTCCGCCGCCTCCCCGGGTACGACAGCGACCGCGGCCAGGTCTATCTCCGGTGGGGGCCCCCCGACATCTGGGCCGCGTTCGGCCAGGACGCCCAGAGCCAGGACAACGCGCTCAACAATCTCGAGAGTCACCGCAACACGATCGTGTGGGTGTACACCACCTCCCAGCTCCGCTTCATGTTCTCGATGACACCGGGATTCACCCGCACGAATTTCTCAGGCGACTTCCGCACGTTCTACAACGAAGCGCGCAACCTCTTTCCGGCGCGGTGGGACAATGTCCCGGTGGTCGCCGACATGGACACGATCCTCGTGCAGTTCGATCAGTTCCGCGGCGAGGGAACCGCGAGCACGGAGCTCGGCGTCTTCTCGTTCATGCCGATCGGACGCATGGCGCGCGGGGCCGCCACCAAAGAGCTGAATCTCGAAACGGCGGCGATCCTGCGGGACGGCCGGATGCGCACCGTGCAGCGCGACCACCGGACCGAGGTCATCCAGAGTCGTGACTCGGTCCAGGTCGAGCGACGGAGCTACCGGTTCGAACTCGAGCCGAAGGAATATCTCCTGCGGGTCGAAGCCCGGCTCCCGGACGTGGGACGCGCGGCGCGCAGTACCTCCGATCTCCTCATCCGTTCCTACGGCACGGACTCGCTCGCCCTGTCGGACTTGCTGGTCGCCCGGCGCGTGGCCCCGCGCGATTCGACCTTCCAGCGCTGGACGGATTTTCTTTTCGAGCCGAGCGCAGGCCGGTTCGTGCCCAACGACTCGCTCGGGATGCTGTGGGAGATCTACAACCTCCAACCCGACAGCACCGGCGTTGCCCACTACACGGTGGACGTCCGGATCACGATCCACAGCCTCGAACGCACCGGCTTCGCCGCGCGGATCTTGGGCGGGCTGGGCGACGCCATGGGACTCAGCGCCAAGGGGGACGACGAGGTGGCGCTCACGTACGACCGCAATGTGCCCGCGGTCCGCGGCGGCCGTCAGGTCGACTACCTGATGGTGCAGCTCCAAGGCGCCCCGGTGGCAGACTACGCTCTCACCCTGCGGGTCACCGACAAGACCGCGCAGACAACCGTGGAAACCGTGCGTCGGATCGTGGTCACGAACACGCCGCTCGTCCGGAACTAGGGAGCCCGGCGTTGAAACGCCGGCTCGGCGCCTTCGGCGACGAGTGCTGAAGCACTCCAGGAGCCGAGCGCCATTGATGGCGCATCGGCGCGCCAGCGCCGCCGAGCCCGGCTTTCAAGCCGGGATCCCCATGCTCTCCGGTGCTTCGTCGACCTCGGGTACCGCCTCCTAGCGGTCCTCTCGCGCCCATGTGCCATCGCCGTTACACGACGACCGACTTCGACTACGACTGCCCGCCGGAGTTGATCGCCCAGTACCCCACGCCTGAGCGGACGGCCAGCCGTCTGTTGGTGCTCGAACGGTCGACCGGCCGGGTCGCTCATCGCCGGTTCGCGGACCTCCCCGAGCTCCTGACACCGGGGGACGTGCTGGTGCTCAACGTGAGTCGGGTGATCCGGGCACGACTCTTGGGGACGCGGGACAACGGCCGCCCCGCGGAGATCCTCCTCGTGCATGCCGAGCCGGACGGCACGTGGCTCGCGATGGTTCACCCCGGCGGCAAGCTCAAGGCGGGGCGGCGCGTGTGGTTCACCGAAGCACCGTCCACCACCGAGGGGACGGGAGGCGTGCAGGGGAGCACGGCAGAAATCGTGGAGGTGGTGGGCGGCGGGCTCCGCCGCATCCGCTTTCACGGAGGGAGCGCCGAGGACGTGATGGAGCGGTTCGGGTCCGTCCCTCTCCCCCCCTACATCCAGCGACGCCCGGACGCCGCGGACCGCGACCGCTATCAGACCGTCTACGCCCGCGTGGACGGGAGCGTCGCCGCTCCTACCGCAGGCCTCCACTTCACCCCAGAGCTGCTGACCGCCATCCGTGAGGCCGGTGTCGCAACGGCGGAGGTGACGCTCCACATCGGGCCGGGCACCTTCAAGCCGGTGGACGGCGACGATCTCACCACCCACGTCATGCACGCCGAGTGGTACGAGCTGACAGCGGCGGCCGCGGACCGGATCAACGGAGCCCGAGCACGCGGCGGCCGGGTGTGGGCCGTCGGGACCACCGCGGCTCGAGTGCTCGAAACCGCCGCGCGAGGTGAGTCCACCACAGGGCCGAATGGCCTCGCACGCGTGATTGCCGGCGCCGGTTGGACCGACCTGTTCATCCATCCCCCGTACCCGTTCCGGGCCGTGGACGCCTTGCTCACGAACTTCCACCTGCCGCGCTCGACGCTGCTCATGCTCGTCACGGCCTTTGCCGGCTACGACGCAACCATGGCGGCCTACGCCGAGGCGGTGCGAGCCCGCTATCGCCTCTACTCCTACGGCGACGCCATGGCCCTAGTGTGACGACCGCGACCGCCGAGACCGTCGGGACCGTCGGGACCGCCGAGACCGCCGAGACCGTCGGGACCGCCGGGACCGCCGGGTCCGCCGGGTCCGCCGGGTCCGCCGGGACCGCTAGATTCTGCGAGTGTTCGAGTTCCTGATCGAGGGATCCGTCGGGGCCGCGCGTGCCGGCACGCTGACGTTGCCACACGGCGTCGTCCGGACACCCGCGTTCATGCCGGTGGGCACGCAGGGGACGGTGCGCGCGCTTTCCCCGTTCGACCTTCGGGCCGTCGGCGTCCAGATGGTCCTCGCCAACACGTATCACCTGCATGTCCGCCCGGGCGAGGACGTCGTGGCGGCCCTCGGTGGGCTCCACCGATTCATGGCGTGGGACGGACCCATCCTCACGGACTCGGGAGGCTTCCAGATCTTCTCGCTCGCGGGAACGCGGCGGGTGGATGATGATGGGGTGGAGTTTCAGTCCCACGTCGACGGCAGTCGCCGGCGCCTCACGCCCGAGGCGGCCATGGAGATCCAGTGGGCGCTCGGACCGGACGTTGCCATGGCCCTGGACCACCTCGTGCCGGGTGCCGCGGATCGACCGACGCTGGCGGCGGCGCTTGCCCGCACCACGCGCTGGCTTGCGCGCTGCCGCCAGCGGCACTCGGCGCTCGCCGAGGCGCAGCCGGACCGCCAGACGTGCTGGCCAATCCTGCAGGGCGGAACCGACTCGGACCTCCGGGTCGACGCGCTGACCCAAGTCCTGGACCTCGGCTCCTGGACCGGCCTCGCGGTGGGCGGCCTCGCCGTCGGCGAGCCGCGACCCTCGATGTACGCGACGCTCGAGGCCGTGGAGCCCCGGCTGCCACGTGGGCTGCCCCGTTATCTTATGGGAGTCGGTTTCCCCGAGGATCTCCTCGAGGCGGTGGCGCGCGGCATGGACCTGTTCGACTGCGTGGCGCCCACGCGAAACGGGCGCAACGGCCAGGCGTTCACGCGGGATGGACCCGTGAACATCCGGAACGCGGTCCACCGAACCGACCCGGCGCCGCTCGACGCGAGCTGCGACTGCGAAACCTGCCGGACGTACAGCCGAGGATACCTCAGGCACCTGTTCGTCGCCGACGAACTGCTGGCGCTGCGGCTCCTCTCGCTGCACAATGTCCGGATCCTGACACGGCTCGGCGAAGATGCCCGAGACCGGATCCTCGACGGCACGTTCGACGGGTGGCGCTCGGATTGGCTCGCCCGCTACACCGCAGGGAGCACGACGTGATCTCAGCACCGCTCTTCCTCCTCATGGCACCCTCCGGCAGCTCGGGCGGTCGCGGCATGGGCATCTTCCTGTTTCAGATGGCCGCGTTCATCGCGATCATCTACTTCATCCTGATTCGACCCAAGGTCCAGCAGGAGAAGAAGCACCGGGAACGCCTGGCCCAGCTCCGCACGGGTGACGAGGTGATCACGGTCGGCGGCATCATCGGCAAGGTGGTGCACGTCAAGGACGACCGCCTCACGCTCAAGACCGGCGAGGTCCGCGTCGAGGTTCAGCGCGACCGTATCGCGGAAGTCCTGACCGCGCGGGAGCCCGCGGCCTCGTGAGCGTACTCACCCTCCATCTCCTCGGCTCGCCGGTGCTCCGCGAGCGCTCGACCGAGGTCGGGGTCCCCACGGCGGAAACGGCGACGTTCGTGCGGGATCTCTTCGAGACGATGCGGGTGGCGGAGGGGGTGGGCCTGGCGGCCAATCAGGTTGGCGTGGCGCAGCGGGTCGCCGTCGTGCACACGAACGAAGGAGACCCCATCGTCCTGATCGATCCGGTGATCCTCGAACGCCACGGGCGTCTGAAGGCTGAGGAGGCCTGCCTCTCGATCCCCGGCCCCGACCTCTATGGTGACGTGGAACGCGCCGCCCGGATCATCGTCGAGACGACGACCCTCGACGGGAATCGGGAGCGGCTCGAAGTGCTCGATCACCGTGCGCGCGCCGTGCAGCACGAAATCGATCACCTCGACGGGATTCTCTTCATCGATCACCTGAGCCCGCTCAAGCGGCGCCTGCTGCTGCGGAAATGGGAGAAGCAGCGCAAGGGCGAGACGAGCTACCTCAAGGAGCTGGTGGCGGCATCGGCCGGCGATTGACGTGCGTCTCGTCTTCTTTGGCACTCCCGACTTCGCGGTCCCATCGCTCCGAGCGCTGATCGGCGAGGGTTTCGACCTCGCCGCCGTGGTCACCCAACCCGACCGCCCGCGCGGGCGCTCCCGGTCGGTCCTGGTTCCTCCGCCGGTGAAAGAGGTCGCCCTGGCGGAGAGCCTCCCGGTGCTCCAGCCCGAGCATCCCAACGATCCGGCGTTCCTCGACGCCCTGCGGCCCTACGAGCCCCAACTCGGCATCGTCGTCGCGTACGGCCACATCCTGCGTCCCGATCTGTTGGGCCTCCCCGCCCGCGGGATGGTGAACGTCCACGCCTCGCTGCTGCCGGCGCTGCGCGGGGCGGCGCCGATTCCCCATGCGATCCTCGCAGGACTCGAGGAAACCGGGGTCACCATCATGCAGATGGACGCGGGCATGGACACGGGTCCGATCCTGCACCAGGTGCCGA